>DATABK010000512.1:0-4490 GCA_036259695.1 Actinomycetes bacterium
CGGTTGGCGTCGTCGTGCTCGATGAACGGGATGAGCGCGGTGGACACCGACACGATCTGCTTCGGCGACACGTCCATGAGCTGCACCTCGGAGGGCGGCACGTAGTCGACCTCGCTGGTGGTGCCGTAGGCGCTGCTGCCCGAGCCGCGGAGGCCGGCGCCCTGCGGGCCGTGGTGCCGGTGCGGCAGCTGCCGGGCGCGGCCGGCGCCCGCTCGGGCCGGCTGGCGGCGGTCTGGCTGGCCGGCCCGCCGCTGGGGGGCGCGCTGTTCGGGATCGCCCGGGCCCTGCCGTTCGTGGTCGACGTCGTCTCCTACGCCTTCTCGACCGTGTCCCTGCTGGCCATGCGGACCCCGTTCCAGCAGCGGCGGGAGCCCGACCGGTCCTCGCTGCGCTCGCGCCTGGCCGAGGGGGCCCGGTTCCTGTGGGGCCACCGGTTCCTGCGGACCTGCGCGTTCCTGTTCGGGCTGGCCAACTTCATCGGCCCCGGCGTCCTGCTGGCGGTGGTGGTCCTCGGCCGCCGCCAGGGGCTGTCGGGCGGCCGGGTCGGCCTGCTGGTGGCGGTGTTCGGCGGCTGCCTGCTGCTCGGCTCGTTCCTGTCGCCACTGGTCCGCCGGCTGCTGCCGGTCCGCGGGGTGCTGGTGCTGGAGCTGTGGACCTGGACCGGCTGCGGCCTGTACCTGGCCTGGCCGAACGTCTACGTGCTGGTGGCCGCCATCCTGCCGACCGCCCTGGCCATCCCCTCGACCGACTCGGTCGTCCACGGCTACCGGATCGCGATGACCCCCGAACGCCTGGTCGGCCGGGTCGAGTCCATCTGGAGCACGATCTCGCTCCTGATCGCGCCCCTCGGGCCGCTCGTCGCCGGGGTGCTGCTCGACCAGGTGCCGGCGCGGGCCGCGGTCGCCGTCTTCGCCGCCTTCGGTCTCGTGCTGGCCGTCTGGGGCACCCTCAGCCCGTCGATCCGCGGGGCGCCGAGCCTGGAGGAGCTCGACGAGCTCCAGAGCTAGGCGCCCGGGCGGACGATGCCGGTCTCATAGGCGAGGACGACCGCCTGGACCCGGTCGCGCAGGTCGAGCTTGAACAGCAGGCGGCCGACGTGGGTCTTGACGGTGGTCTCGCTGACCACCAGGTGCTCGGCGATCTCGGCGTTGGACATGCCCCGGGCGACCAGGCCGAGGACCTCGAGCTCGCGGGCGGTGAGGGTGTCGAGGGCGGCGGGCCGGGTGGCCGCCGGGTCGGGGAGGGTGGAGGCGAAGCGGTCGAGCAGGCGCCTGGTCACCGACGGGGCCAGGAGGGCGTCCCCGGCGGCCACGACCCGGATGGCGTCGACCAGGTCCTCGGGCGGGACGTCCTTGAGCAGGAACCCGCTGGCCCCGGCGCGCAGGGCCGACAGGACGTACTCGTCCAGGTCGAAGGTGGTCAGGATCAGCACCCGGACCGGGTCCTGGACCCCGTCGCCGGCCAGGCGGCGGGTCGCCCCGATCCCGTCCATGCCGGGCATGCGGATGTCCATCAGGACCACGTCGGCGCGGACGTGGCCGGCCAGCCGGACCGCCTCCTCGCCGTCGGCGGCCTCGCCGACCACCTCCAGGTCGGGCTCGGCGTCGAGGATCATCCGGAACCCGGTCCGCATCAGCGGCTGGTCGTCGGCGATCAATATCCTGATCATCGGGGAACCCCCTTGGGGTTCCCCGAACCCCTCCGGCGGATCAAGGCGCCTCACTGAGCGGTAGGCGGGCCGCGACCCGGTAGCCGCCGCCGGGGCGGGGGCCGGCCTCCAGGGTGCCGCCGAACAGGGCCACCCGCTCCCGCATCCCGATCAGGCCGTGGCCGCCGCCGGCGGTGGGCCGGGAGCTGCCGACCGAGAGCACGCCCCCGGGGCCGAGGGTGACCACGGCCAGCCCGCCGCCGACCGGGGCCGGGCCGGGGCCGGGCCCGTCGTCCAGCACCTGGACCTCGAGGGCCTCGCGGCCGTAGCAGAGGCGGACGCTGGCCCGGGCCGGGCCGGCGTGCTTGAGCGAGTTGGTCAGGGCCTCCTGCACGATCCGGTAGGCCGACAGGTCGACCCCGGCCGGCAGGGGGCGCGGCTCGCCCTCGACCACGATCTCGACCGGCAGGCCGGCCTCGCGGGCCGCGGCGGCCAGCGACTCCAGGTGGGCCAGGCTGGGCTGGGGGGACAGGGCGGCCGCGGCGGCCTCCCCGTCCTCGCCGTCCTCGCCGTCGCCGTCACGGAGCAGCCCGAGCAGCCGGCGCAGCTCCACCAGGGCCTGGCGGCCGGTCGACTCGATCTGCCCGAGGGCGGTCGTGGCCTGGCCGGGGCTGGTGGCCAGGGTCCGCCGGGCCGCCCCGGCCTGCACCACCATCACGCTGACCGAGTGGGCGACCACGTCGTGCAGCTCGCGGGCGATCCGGGCCCGCTCGGCGGCCACCGCCCAGCGCGCCCGCAGCTCCTGCTCGGCGGCCAGCTGGGTGTTGAGCGCCTCCAGCTTGGCCATGGTGGCCAGCCGACGCTGCTGGAGGTCGCCGAGGAAGAAGGCGGCCCCGAACTGGATGAAGGTGAGGGCCCAGGCCTGGAGGCTGTCCTCGAACGAGCTGGGGTACCTGGCCTCGGCGATCACGCCGTAGCCGGCCATGGTGACCCCGAACAGCAGCGCCGCCACCAGCGCCTGGCGCCGGGGGCGGTGGGCGGCGACGGTGTAGAGCGCCACCACCATGGCCGCCTCGGCGAAGGTGGGCTTGTAGCCGAGGGCCATGTGGGCGGTGGCGGCGGCCGTGCTCGCGGCCAGGACGGCGTACGGCGCCCGCCGCCGCCAGGCCAGCGGCACCGTCTGGCCGAGTGTGAGCAGCACGGCCAGCACGCCGGGGTCGCGGAAGCCGGCCGCGTACAGCCGTTCGAAGTTGTCGCTGGGCAGGAACAGCTGGGGGATCGCGATCAGGGTGAGCAGGGCCGCCAGCAGGCCGTCGGCCACCATCGGGTGCAGCCCCCGCAGCCGTCGGAGCAGGGACGAAGGCGCGCGCATGCCCCGACGGTAGCCTGGCCGGCTCGGCCGGGTCATCCTGCCCGGCGACGATCGTCGCCTCCTCCCCGGGGAGGAGGCGAGGTCAGGAGGCGGGGGGCGCGGCTGTCGGCTCGGGGCCGGCGCCGTCGCCGGACGGACGGGACACGCCGGCCGGGGCGGTGGTGGAGCCGATCACGGGCACGACCTGGCGGGCGGTGATGATCTCGTCGACCATCCCGTACTCCAGGGCCTGGTCGGCGCTCATGATGAAGTCGCGGTCGGTGTCCTTGGCGATCTTCTCGACCGTCTGGCCGGTGTGCTTGGCCATGATCTCGTCCAGCAGCCTGCGCAGCCGGAGGATCTCACGGGCCTGGATCTCGATGTCGGCCGACTGGCCGCGGGCCCCGCCCGACGGCTGGTGGATCAGGATGGTCGAGTGGGGCAGGGCGTAGCGCTTGCCCTTGGTCCCCGAGGCCAGGATCACCGCGGCCGCCGAGGCGGCCATGCCCATGCAGATGGTGGAGACGTCGGGCTTCACGTACTGCATGGTGTCGTAGATGGCCAGCAGGTCGGTGATCGACCCGCCGGGCGAGTTGATGTAGATCGAGATGTCCTTGTCCGGGTCCTCGCTCTCCAGATGCAGGAGCTGGGCCATGACAAGGTTGGCGATGGTGTCGTCGATGGGCGTGCCAAGGAAGATGATCCGGTCCTTGAGCAGCCGGGAGAAGATGTCGAAGGACCGCTCGCCACGGCTGGTCTGCTCGATGACGATGGGGACCAGGTTCGCATCGGCCATTGAGCAAACCTCCTGACGGGGACAGGGACGACGCGAGGGTACCAGCGCCGCGCCCGGTTCGGAGGCTAGCGGGGATCGGCGCCGGCCAGGTTGGCCCGGGCGGCGTCGGAGGGCAGGCCGGCCAGGTCGAGGACGCGCTTGAGAAGGTCGGCGGGCTCGATCCCGCGGGCCCGGCCGGCCCCGGTGACCCGGCAGCGGTGGATGGTGATGTAGGCCCGGGTGGGGGCGTTGGCCGTCCACTCGACGCTGCCCAGCTGGACGCTGCTGCCGCTGGTGCCGCCCTCGCCGTTCCAGGGCTCGCTCCACACCTGGACGCCGCCGGGGCCGGCCGAGAAGACCCCGCCGGCGGCCACGTCCTGCTCCTCGGCCGCCCGCAGCAGTCGGACGGCCTGCTCCTCGGCGAAGACCAGCTCCACGGCGCGCTCCAGGATCGGGGACGGACCCCACTGCCATCGGATGCCCACGGGGCCGGGTTGAGCGGTTCGCGAGCTCAAGAACCCGACTTCGCCGTCGAATGAACCGATCGAGGCGGCGGGACGAACACCTGGCGAGCCGGCCACGTCCCGCAGCGAGGCGAGCGCCGCGCTCGGCCTGTACTTCGGGCTGGCCGGGCGGCGGACGGCCGCGCGGGCAGCCTAGGACCGGAGGACCGGGGGGGCCAGGCGAGCCGGGGGGTTCCCGGGGGGACTCCCCGG
>DATABK010000513.1:0-3906 GCA_036259695.1 Actinomycetes bacterium
CCCGGCCGGGCCCGCCTTGGCGCCGCCCGGCCCCCGGGCCGCGGCGACGGCCAGCCCGGCCAGGACCAGGATGGCCACCCCGGCCCCGGCCACCAGCAGCCGCCCGCCCATCAGGCGTCCACCTCCTGGCGGTCGGAGCCGAGCAGCCGGGGCCGGCGGCGGCGCAGGATGCCGCTGAGCGCCTCCCACTCCAGCCGGTCCCGGAAGCGCCACAGCAGGGCCGCGTACAGCAGGCAGCCGGCCACGGCGTAGGCCACGAACCCGGTGACGCTGGGGCCGGCCAGGGCCCGCAGGGCCAGCCCGACCAGCCCGAAGCTGACCGCCGACAGGGCCGCGGCCACGCCCGTGCCCGGCCCGAAGGGGTGCAGCCCCATGGACCGCCACACCTGGACCAGGGGGAGCAGGTTGTTGAGCAGGATGCCGGCGGCGAAGGCGACCGACGCCCCGGCCAGCCCGTAGCGGGGGGTGAGGACGAAGTTGAGGGCCAGGTTGGCCCCGAGCGACAGCAGGGTGTTGATGAGGTTCCAGGAGCTGCGGCCGCCCATCAGCAGGACCACGTCGACCGGGCCGACGGCGGTGGCGATCAGCATGGTCGCCGACAGCACGATCAGGACCACCTCGCCGCCGGCGAAGTCGCGGCCGAACACCTTCAGCAGGGCCGGGCCGAAGGTGAGCAGGGCCAGGTAGATGGGCCAGTTGAGGGCGACCATCCAGGCGGTGGTGGTCTGGTAGGCGGCGGCGGCCCGCTCGGTGCTGCGCCGGGCCAGCAGCTCGCTCAGCTTGGGGGCGAGGACCTGGCGGATGGCCACCGCCGCCATGGCCGCCATGGCCAGGTAGCGGGAGCTGGCCGCGTACACCCCAGCCTCCTTGGTCGAGCGCAGGGCCCCGATCAGCAGCGTGTTCAGCCACAGCGAGGTGGTCTGGAAGATGGCCGCCAGCCCGCGGGGGCCGGTGAAGCGCCAGAACTCCCGCACCACCTGTGCCAGCGGCCGGGCCGGCTCGGGCTCAGGCGCGGGCGCGTCGGGACCGTCGTTGTCGCGGCCGCGGCGTCGCTCGGCCCGGCGCAGCAGCAGCACCATCCAGACCAGCCCGGCGGCCAGCGCCGGCAGGTACGGCCCCAGGTAGGCCAGGGCGATCACCGTGCTCCCCGACCCGGCCAGGATGGCCAGGAGCACGGCCAGCGGCTGCAGGGCCGGGCGGGCGATCTTGTCCAGGTACACCGTCGGCCGCATGGTGGCGAACCCGCGGGTGGCCGCGAACACCGCCAGGGACAGCGCCAGGACGGGGACGAACACGGCGAAGGTGCGGATGAACTCGGCCAGCCGGGCCGTCTCGGCCTCGCCGTGGCGGGAGAAGACGTCGGCCAGCTCGGGGGCGTAGACGAAGCTGAGCAGCCCGAGCAGCCCGCCGGCAACGGCCACCGGCCACAGGCCGACGGCCAGGCCCCGGCGCAGGTCGCGGTAGCGGCCGAGGGCCCGGTAGCGCGGCACCATCCGCGACAGGCCGACGTCGGCTCCGAGGGCGGCCGCGCTCGAAAGGATCAGGGACAGGGCCACGGCCTCGTAGAAGGCGCCGGTGCCGGCGGCGTTCAGGCCCCTGGTGACCACGACCAGGAGCATGAAGTGGAGCAGCCCGGTGGCGACGGCCCCGGCCAGGTTGAGGGCTCCGCCCCTGGCCAGCGTGGTCAGGTCCTGCCGGGCGGCGTCGTCCGCCGCCACGGTTGGCACTAGGCGCTCCAGCCGAAGTCGTCGCCGAGCGACTCGTACAGCTGCCGGTTGGGCTCGCGGTAGTGCTCGACCAGCCGGGCGTGGACGGCGTCGCCCATCTTCCGGTAGTCGTAGCCGTTGTGCTTCTCGTAGCCGTCGGGGGTGAACGCCGGCAGCTCGAGGAACTCGAGCACCTGCTGGAAGGTCCGCTCCGGCTCGGCGAAGAAGCGCTCGCTGGACAGCACCAGCAGCTGGCGGTCGTCGAACAGGGCCCGCCAGCGGGCCAGCTGCTCGTGGTAGCGGCCCCTGGCCAGGTACGAGTGGTGCTGGTGGGCGAAGCTGTTGTAGAGGGGCTCGGCCGCCATCCGCCGGGTCTCGGCGGCCAGGCGGGCCGGCTCGGCCTCGATCGCCTCCTCGAACGACAGCGTCTCGAAGCCGCGGGCGACCTCGTGCTGGTAGTGGGAGTAGGCCCGCCCGACCGGGTCGCGGAGCAGCGCGATCAGCTTGACCTGGGGCAGGTGCTCGGCCACCCGGGCCGGGACGTGGGGGTGGAACAGGTAGTAGGGGCTGGCCTCGCCGGTGCGCAGCTCGACCCCGTGCCGCCGGGCCACGTACCAGGCGGTCAGCCGGGTCGGGAACCGGGAGGCGTACCAGGACATGCCCCGGCCGTAGCCGGTGTCGAAGAAGTGCACGCCCTTGGTCCGCAGGGTGGTCCTGACCCCGGGGTGCTGGATGAGGTAGCGGTGCAGCGAGGTCGTGCCGGCCCGCTGGGCGCCGATGATCAGGTAGTCGGGCAGCAGCCGCAGCCCGGCCGTCGGCCGGGCGTAGGCCTGGGCGCTCCAGCGCGCCGCCTTCCGGGCCAGCCTGGTGGCCCCGCTGGTCGAGCTCATAGGGCGTTGGTCATCGGGGTCGGGTCATGAGGTCGCCACTGTCTCCCGGGTCTCAGTTCCGGATCGGCGCTGCGCGGCGGCGGCTTGAGCCTCCCGGTCCCGCCAGGCCACGGCGGCCACCACCATCATCAGGTGCAGCTGGGTCGGCATCATGTCGTAGTAGAGGAACTCGAGCACGCCGATCAGCAGCATCACGTGGCACCACAGGGGCGGCCCGGTGGCCGCCCGGTGGGAGATCCACAGCACCCACAGCCACCAGCCGCAGAAGAAGGCCAGGCCGGGCACTCCCTGGGAGAAGATCACCAGGTAGACCTGCCCGTGGGTGCCGATGTCGGGGGCGTTGGGGGTCTCCGAGGACTCCCGGGTCCCGCCGTAGCCGAGCAGGGGCCGCTCCAGGGCGCCGCTGACCGCCTGCTGGCTGAGGCTCTCCCGGCGCTCGTTGCTGTGCTGGTTGGCCAGGCGGTCGCCGACGTAGCGCTCCAGCGGGGTGAGGGCGACCACCGCGGTGACCACGGCCAGGAAGCCGACGATGGCCACCAGCGCCCGGGCGTTGCCGCGCAGGGCCACCCGGACGGCCGCGTAGACCAGGCCGGCGGCCAGGCCGACCCACAGGCCGCGGTTGGCCGAGATGACGATCGGGACCAGGGAGGCGACCAGCAGCAGCCGGATGCCGTTGCGCACCAGGTAGGAGCGGACCAGGCCGATGGCGGCCAGGGCCATCGGGGTCAGCAGCCCGACCGCGCCGCCCCACTCGTTGGTGTAGGTGAACGGGGCCGCCGGCCGGGTCAGGGCGTAGCCGATGAAGGTCTGGACCTGGGCGAGCTTGGGGCTGAACAGGTCCTGGGCGTACGGGCTGCTGGCCACCCCGGGGGGCAGGAGCAGGGAGACCGGGGTGGTGAGCTGGAAGTTGGGGGCGGCCAGGGCGGCGAACCCGAAGCCGATCACGGCCGCCCAGAACAGGGCCAGGGCGAGCACGATCCGCCTGGTCGGCATGGCCGACCGGGGCAGGTTGTAGACGTAGACGAACATCACCGTCATCGACAGGTACAGCAGGCCTCGGTAGGAGAAGGCGTACCAGCGCCTGGCCTCGTCGAGCTGGGTCGCCGAGAGCAGCATCCAGAACAGGAAGGCCAGCCACAGCCCGAAGCCCTTGGGGACCCGCAGCCGGCCGCCCCTGGCCAGCAGCCAGGCCAGCATGGGCACGGCGAACAGGATGCAGATGACCGCCGACAGGCCGAGCGCCCACCACACCGGGAAGCCGCCGAACAGGGCCAGGACCGGCCAGCCCTCGGGCAGGCCAGAGCGCCGGG
>DATABK010000514.1:0-3754 GCA_036259695.1 Actinomycetes bacterium
CGCCTGACTGCAGGAGGGACAGATGGAGCCAACCCCACCTCCGGCACCCTCGGCGAACCTCGGGGCGGCGCCCCCAGGCGCGCTGGATGTCCGGCGGTCGAGACGCCGTCGGCGTCCCACCGGGGCACCGCCTCCACTGCCGCGCAGCATCCAGCCCACCGGCGTCTGGTGGGCGACCGCCGCTGTGGTGTTGGTGGTGCTGGCCAGGATCACCTTCGGCCCGGCCAGGCACAGCCTCGGCGTGGCCGTGACCGTCTGGGACGACGCGGTGGTGCGCTGGCTGGCTGGGCTGCGGTTTCCCGGACTGACCGGCCTCATGGAGGCGATCGCCGCCTCCACCGGGTCGGTTGGAATGGTCGAGGCGCTGCGCTGGGCGACCGTGATCGCATTGCTGGGGTTGCGGCGCTTCCGCCACCTGATCGTGTTCATGGGCTCCTTCTTGGCGGTCCTGCTGGTGGTCCGGTTGGCGACGGTGGACCGGCCACGGCCCTTCGGGGTGGAGCTCCGGGGAAGCTGGGCCGGCTGGGCGATGCCGTCCCGGCCGGTCGCGATCCTGGCCGCGACCCTGGTCGGGATCCTCTACACGCTCGTCCCAGTTGGTCGCTGGCGACAACTCGGCAAATGGGTGGCCGCAGGCCTGGTCGCGGCGTTCGCTCTGGCCCGGGTCCACCTAGGCGTGGACGCTCCCACCGACGCCCTCCTGGGCGCCGTCATCGGGGTCGCGGTCTCGGTGGTCGCCTACCGGCTGTTCGTACCCAACGAGATCTTCCCGGTCGCCTACAAGCGCGGCCGCAGCGCCCACCTGGACGTGAGCGGCCGCCGCGGCGAGGCGATCCGCCAGGCGCTAACCGATCAGCTGGGGCTGACCGTGCTCGAGGTCGAGCCGTTCGGGCTGTCGGGCTCGGCCGGTTCGACCCCGCTGCGGATCCAGGTCCAAGGCGAGGCCGGCACCACCCGCCATGTGTTCGGCAAGCTGTACGCCAAGAGCCATCTCCGCGCCGACCGCTCCTACAAGTTCATCCGGGCACTGCTGTACGGGCGGCTGGAGGACGAGAAGCCGTTCCACACCGTCAAGCGGCTGGTCCAGCAGGAGGACTACGCGCTGGCGCTGATGCAGCGGGCCGGTCTGCCCAGCCCCAGGCCGTACGGTATCGCCCAGCTCACCCCCGAGCGGGAATACCTGATCGTCTTCGAGTTCATCGAGGGTGCCAAAGAGGTCAGCGAGGTCGAGGTCGACGACGCCATCATCGATCAGGGGCTGGCCATCGTCCGCAAGCTCTGGGACGCCAACCTCGCCCACCGCGACATCAAGCCGGCCAACCTGCTGGTCCGCGGCGGCAAGCTCTATCTGATCGACGTCTTCTTCGCCGAGATCCACCCCAGCCCCTGGCGCCAGGCCGTCGACCTGGCCAACATGATGCTCTGCCTGGCTCTGCGGTCCAGTCCCCAGCAGGTCTATGACCGGGCGCTGCGCCAGTTCTCGGTCGGCGAGATCAGCGAGGCCTTCGCCGCCGCCCGTGGGCTGGCACTGCCCTCCCAGCTCCGCAAGCTGATGCGCGCCCAGGGACGCAACCTGCACGCCGAGTTCGTCCGGCTGCTCCCCACCCGACCCCGCCCGATTGGGGTCCAGCGCTGGAGCACCCGCCGCGTCGCGCTCCTACTTCTGGTCGTACTGGCACTGATCCCCGCGATCCCGCTGGCTTGGGCGTTCGCCCGATCCAGCGCCAATCCGGGGGGCGCGGCAGCCGTCACTGGCGGGAATGGGTCCTGCACCCAGATCGAGGAGTTGTGGCTCCAAGCACAATCGGTACCCACAGCCACCCGTATTCCCTGTGTTCAGGCGTATCCGCCAGGCCTCTTCAGCGCGTTGGCAGTCCGCGATGGCGAATCGGTGCTCGAACTCAGCCGCGGTAGTCTCAACATCAACATCGGTGCCGGCGGCGAGCCCCAAGCAAGCGCCGGCGCGGGGGCGATGACAGTCCGGCTCAGGGCCACCTGCCCCGTGCCGGCGACCGGGTCGGGGCAGACCATCGCGCCGGGCATCAGACGCTTCCAGCTCGCGGACTCCGGGAGCACCCCCGAAGTGGTCGACGTGTTCCCCGGCGGCTGTGTCACCTTCCGGCCAGAGGCCGGTATCGGCCCGTCGGCCCCGCTTATGGATCAGGCTGAGCGCGCGGTGACCTACCGCACCCGTGATGACCTGCGCGAGGCCCTCCGACGTCGCTCTGGCGGCCGGCTCCAGCTCGACCCCGAAAGCGGCAGCTAGCACGACACCAAGGACGCAGGACCGCCGAGCCCAGTTGGCGGGACTGGTGCCCACACTAGGGGGCCGCCTGGCCGGCGAGCCTAGACCTATTGAGCGGGGCCGCACGCGACTCCACCGCGCCGGCCCCATAGGACACGACGACATCCCGCGCCGCCGACGCGCGCTGGTCCTGGCAGCCGCCGAAGCCTCTCGGCTGATTCACGAAGCCCGCGATCTGGACATGCCCGCCGAGTCCGGGGTCAGGGACGGCGAAACGCGCTCGTTCGCTGGGCGGTTCTTCTCGCGGAGGTGTTGCCATGACCGAGCCGCAGAAGCTTGCCGACCTGGTGCCGGTCGAAGTCCTGACCAAGGTGAAGACCGCCATCGCGGTGCTCGAGACCCAAGGTCCGGCCATCGTCGAAGCGCTACGACAGCTGGACCGGGCGACCACGATGGCGTGGAAGGCGGTCAACATGCTCGGGGTGACCGACGAAGACTGGGAGCTGGTCAAGCGCGAAATCGGTATCGAGCGTGGCTGGGACGCGGCCTACCAGCTGGTCTCCACATTCGACCTGCCGAGCCTGCGGCCGTCCGCCGACGTAACGCCTGCCGGCCCCTAAGCGCTCCTTGTAGTGCCAAGGGGATGTGCGCGCCCTTGCGCTACCACGCCCGGGGGCGTTCGCCAGTTTCCGGTAACGCCGCCAGCTTCGCGGACGTTCTTCGGGTTGTCGATGGCCCTCCACGGAAGGCCGTCGGCCCCGTGGACCTGGTTGTTGGCAATCCCTCAGCCCGGTCCGGTGCGGCCCCGGGAACCGACGCCCCGGGGCCGCTTGCCTCCGCTCCAGGTGGCTGGTTGTCGCGGGCGGTGCCGGCCAGGGCGGCGGCCCCGCCATGGGCCATGACGGCAGCTACGCCGGCGTCGATCCGCCGGGGTGCGTCTTTGCGTCCCTTGGCCAGCCGGGCACCACGAGCAGTCTCTCCCAGTACGGCGTTGGCGATGTGGCGGCCAGCGGCGGGTCACCCAAATGGGTGAGCTTGGCCCGTTGACTCGAACTCCACGTCACCCTCGTGCGTCCTCTGCGGTCAGCAAGCTCCAGGGAGGATGCGCAGCGGCTTCTTCTACGAGCATCACATCAGGGTCGGGCTAGCCTTCGGGCAGGCCACGTCGCGCTCGTCCTGGAATATCGCTCGGGCTCGCTTCCTCATCGCTTGCTGGCGCTGAGCGCCTCCAGAAGCTGTTCTCGGCTGGCGTTGCCGCCACTCAAGATCATCACGACGCGCTTGCCGGTCAGCCGCTCGTGCAGGCGTAGACCAGCCGCCAAGGGCGCCGCGCCGGCTGCCTCGACGAGGTTGCGGGTCGCCTCGATCATCAGCGCCTGGGCGGCACGGAGCTCGTCGTCGCTGACGAGCACGAAGTCGTCGAGCAGCTCCCACATGATCCGTTGCGGGAGCTCGAACGGCGTCCGCGTCGCCAGACCCTCGGCCGAGGTCGCCATCGCGTCGTCGACG
>DATABK010000515.1:0-3839 GCA_036259695.1 Actinomycetes bacterium
GGCGGCCGCCGCCTGCTGCTCGGCCGCCTCGGCCATGCGAACCGCCTGCCCGCCGACGAGCATCGCGGCCGGGTCGACGGCATCGGCCGGGGAGAGCACACCACCACGCGGGTTCCACGAGCTCCTGAGCGAGGACGCCCCGACCCCGCCACCCGGGGCCGGGCTCGACCCGGCCCAGGGCCCGTCGAGGGCGACGCCGACGCTGGCGGCGAGGCGCTGGGCGCGGTCCCAGGCCGACTGGGCGTGTTCCAGGCGGGCGGACAGCTCGGACAGGGCCCCCGCGGCCTGGTCGAGGGCGCCGGCGGCGCGGTCGAGGCCGGTCTGGAGCCCGGCCGCGTCGACCAGGAACGCCTCGCTGGCCGGGCCTTTCCAGGAACCGGCGGCAACCACGAACGAGGTCGCCCCGCCGAGTCGGCCGTGGGCGTCCCGCAGGGCGCCGGCGGCGGCACCCATGCTCCTCGCCCCGGCGGCCAGGGCGACCGGGTCCCCGGCGGGCCGGCTCATGGGCCAGAAGGAGCCGGCGTGGGCGGGCGGTGGGGCATCGGCGGCTCCTCTCGGGACGGCGGCGACGGACGGGCCAGGGATCGGCGACAGGAGTGAGTTGTAGCCGCGCCGCGGCACCGCGACAACCAGCCATCCACACCCCCACCGCAACCGTGAGCAGCACCGCGGGCGAAGAACCAGGAGACAAGCCGAACCGCAGCAACCCAGGAGAGCAGCCGGAATGGCACCGCCGGCCTTCCACATCGCGCGAACCATCACCACCGAGGTCGCCGGCCACGTCCGCCGCCACGACCTGGTCTTCTACGCCGCCGGCCTGACCTTCTACGCCGCCATCGCCGTCGTGCCCCTGCTCCTGGTGGCCTGGTTCGTGACCTCCCTGGTCCTCGGGGACAACCTGGTCACGACCCTCACCCTCGCCCTGGCCGAGTACGCGCCGACCTCGCTGGGCCTCCAGGACGGGGTGCGCTCCCTCGGTGAGGTCGGCCCCCGGCTCGGCCTCGCCGCATTCGCGGCCGCGCTCATCCCGGCCACCAGCTACGGGGACGGGCTGGTGCGGGCGCTGGACCGGATCGCCGAGCAGGACCGGCGGGCCAAGGGCCTCCGGGGGCGGCTGCTGGGGCTGGTGTTCGTGGCCGCCCTGCCGCCGGTGGTGATGGCCGAGCTGGGGGCGGTGGCGGTGCTGCCGGGCGCGCTCGGGTTCACCGGGCGGTTCAACCTGGTCAGCGTGGCCGTGGCCTTTGTCGTCGGGTGGTTGTCGGCCGGGTTGCTGGTGGGGGTGCTCTACCGGGCGTTCTCGCCCCGCCCCATCCAGGCTGGGCCGCTGGCCCTGGGGGCGGTGGTCACCGGGGCGTTCCTGTCCGGGATGTCACTGACCTGGCTGTTCCTGCTCCGGTTCGGAGTCGACGTCGGGGTCGCGTTCGGCGACTCCGACCTGCTCGGGACCCTGGTCGTGGCCGCAGTCTTCCTCTACCTGGTCCAGGTGGTGCTGCTCACCGGGTACGTGCTCAGCTTGGTTGTGGCCCGGGTCGCGGGCCAGGCCAGGGCCAGATCAGAAGATCTCGCTGGTTCCCTGCGGTAGCTGGCCCTCCGCCTGGGCCCAGCGGAGGAACTCCTCGAGGCCCTCGCCGATGTCGCGGGCGATGAACTCCGAGGCCAGCTCGTCGATGCGCTGGTCGGAGAACCCTTCGGCGCCCAGCTCGGCCCTGGCCTGGTTGGCCAGGAGGCGGGCGCTCTCGACCTCGGAGGCCTCCGGTTCGGGGATGTGGTCGGGGGTCGACGGGTCCTGCTTGTCGACGTCGGTCGCGCGGGCGGGCGGGTCGGGCTCGCGGGGCAGGTCGTCGTCGGGCATCTGGATGGACAAGGTCAGCTCACCTCCGCGGTGAACCTACTCGCCCGGGCCCGGATCGGCCAGCGCAGCCGGCGGCGCCGGCCGGCGGGCGAGCAGGCTGGGGGCGCCCCGGACCGGCAGAGGCACGGCCAGGCCGGCCTCGGCCCCGGCCAGGACCTCCAGGATCTCGGCCCCGATCAGCTCCTCGCGCTCCAGCAGGGCGTCCCGCAGGGCCTCGACCAGCGGCCGGTGCAGGTCGAGCTGCTCCTTGACGGCCAGCTTGGCCTCCTTGAGGAGCCGGTCGGTGCGGGCCCGGCCGTCGGCGTCGGACAGGACCTTGGCGACCACGTTGCGCTCGTTCAGGCCCTCCTCCATGGCCATGAAGGAGACCAGCGAGTCGGTCATGCCCAGCGCCCCCACCATCTGGGCGGCGATGCCGGTGGCGTGGACCAGGTCGCCGCCCGGCCCGGTGGTCGACTCGCCGAACCACAGCTCCTCGGCGGCCATGCCGGCGCAGGCGATGCGCAGGAAGGCCAGCAGCTCGGTGCGGGTCCGGGTCCAGCGCTCCTCGGCGTCGTTGTGGGCCAGCAGCCCGAGGGCGTCCTTGCGCTTGACGATGGAGAGGACCTCCAGGCGGCGGCCGACCCCGGACAGGTAGGCGGCGACGGCGTGGCCGGCCTCGTGGGTGGCCACCATCTCCTTCTCCAGCGGGGTGTAGGCGACCGGCTGCTTGAGCCCGATCTCCTCCGACAGCTTGGCCTGGCTGATGTCGTTCCAGCGCATGCCGTCCCGGCCGGCCCGCAGGGCCCAGATCAGCGACTCGTCGAGCAGGTGCTCGATCATCACCGGGGAGTAGCCGAAGGTGATCCGGGCCAGCTCGGTCCGCATGTCGTCGCTGTCCAGCTCCCGGTGGTGGGCCTTGGTGGCCAGGAAGTAGTCGATCAGCTCCCGCCGCCCGCCGGCGTTGGGCAGGTCGAAGTAGAGCCGCCGGTCGAAGCGGCCGGGCCGCAGCAGGGCCGGGTCGAGGGCGTCGGCCCGGTTGGTGGCCGCGATGACCAGGATGTTGTTGTAGCGGGGCGGCCGCTTGGCGAACTGGGCCGAGGCCGGCAGCCAGCCGTTGACCCAGTCGATCAGCCGGCCGGCCATCCGCTCCCCCAGGGGTGGGGTGTCGAAGCTCTGGAGCTGGACCAGCAGCTCGTTGACGACCCCGCCGGTGCCGTTGGAGACCGGGCCGTCGCTGCCGCCGTCCAGCCCGCCCCGGCGGCCGCCGATGGCGTCGATCTCCTCGATGAAGCCGATGGCCCCGCCCTCCTGGCGGGCCGCCTTGCGCAGGGCCTTGAAGAAGGCCCGGATCTTGCGGGCGGTCATGCCGTACCACATCGACTGGAAGCTGGTCGCGGACACGAACAGGAACGGCACCCCGGCGTGGCGGGCCATCGCCTTGGCCATGTGGGTCTTGCCGGTGCCCGGCTTGCCCTCGAACAGGATGCCCCGCCGCGGGTTGCCGCCGAGCCGGTCCTTGAAGGTGGCGTAGCCGAGGAACAGGTTCAGGGTCTTGGTGACCTCGTCCCGCAGCGGGCCGAGGCCCTTCACGTCGTCGAGCCCGACGTCGATCTGCTCGGGCCGGTAGGTCAGGTGGGGGGAGCGGCCCTGACCGAGCATGGGCAGGAGCATGACCACGGCGATCAGGACGACGATCAGCACCGCCGGGAGCCACAGCATGGCCTCGGGCCCAAGGCGCAGGCCGTCCAGCGGGTTGAGCGACCCACCGGTCAGGACCCGCCACCAGACCGCCAGGGTGGTGACCCAGAGCACGACGGCCAGCCTGACCAGCCGCCGCTGGCGGCGCCGTTCGCGGGCCTGGCCGACGTCGACGTCGGCCGCCCGCAGCACCGTGCCGCCGCCCAGGACGGCGCTGGCGCTGCCGGGGATGGGGACGGGCCGCTCCCGCCCGACGGTCCGACGGTCCGTGGCCGACCCCTGCATCCGCTCGCCTCCCGAAGCATCC
>DATABK010000516.1:0-3536 GCA_036259695.1 Actinomycetes bacterium
GCGGCGGGCGGGGGGCCACGCCGGGGCGCGACCGCGACCGGCGGCGGCCCACAACCGGGCCAGCAGGGCGTCCGCCGGGGGCGGGTCGAACGGCTCCGGCTCGGTGAGGACGGCCCAGGTGCGACCCTCCGCATCGGTCCGGAGCAGCACCGACGGGACCACCAGCCCGCCGGGGTTGTCGGGGTGGAAGGGCAGGGCGCCGACCGCGGCCGGGGTCAGGCCGCTGGCCTCGGGGTCCTCGACCTCGGCCGCGTCCAGGAGGGTGGCCACGGTCTCGGCGGCCCGTTCGATGCGCCCCGGGCCGGTGCCGACCGGGATCCGGGCGGTCACGCCGGTGCCGACCAGGGTACCGGCGGCCGAGCGCCACACGAAGCCGTCGTCTCCGGCCAGGTCGAGCGGATCGAGCGCTTCGCTGAGGGGAAGAACCCGGCTGACCAGCCGACCCGGCGCCGGGGGCGCCGAGGGACCGGGCTCGAGTCGCTGGGACCCTCGGGACGGGTCGGTCCCGGGGTCCTCGGTTGACGTCATACCGCCATCGTAGGGGCGGGGTGGGTCGCCGCGCGACTCAGGCGCCGGCGCCGGGGAGCGCCGGGCGGCCGGCGCCCAGCTCACGGGAGAGGCCGCGGGCCGCCTCCTTGACCGCGGCCACCGTCTCGGCCGCCGGCCCGTCGGGCAGGAGGCGCTCGACCGGGCCGGCCAGGCCGATGGCCCCGACCACCGCGCCCCGGTTGTCGAACAGGGCGGCGGCGATGCCGGCCTCGCCGACGATCGCCTCCTGGTCCTCGACGGCCACGCCGGTGCCGGCCACCGCCTCCAGCTCCGCCTCGAGCACCTCCCGGGTGGTCAGGGTCCGCCCGGTGAGGCGGGGCAGCGGCCCGGCCAGCAGCTCGGCCCGGGCCTCGCGCTCCAGGTAGGCGACCGTCGCCTTGCCGAGGGCGCAGGCGTGCCAGGGGATCGACGCCCCCACCTGGAGGATCTGGAGGGAGTTGTCGGGCCGGAACACGTGGTGGACGAGCAGCACGTTGGGGCCGTAGAGGACCCCGACGTGGACCGCCTCGCGGGCCCGGCCGGCCAGGGTCTCGGCCCACAGCAGGGAACGGGCCCGCAGCTCGTTGTTGTCGAGGAAGGCGTTGCCGAGCTGGAGCAGGGCCGGCCCGAGCCGGTACTTGCCGGTCTCGAGATCCTGCTCGACCAGCTGGTGGGCCTCAAGGGTCCGCAGCAGCCCGTACACGGTCGCCTTGGCCAGGCCGAGCCGCTCGGCCAGCTCGGTCACCCCCAGGCGGGCCGACTCCGAGCCGAGGGCCTTGAGGATGCGGGCCGCCCGCCCGACCGACTGGATCACGGCCCGCTCACCCGGCGCCGGGCCCCGCCGACGAACCGCTGGGAGCGGTCGGCGAGCACGGCATGGGCGAGGGCGGCGAACATCAGGGCGGTCGAGGTCGCCCCCGGGTCCTGGTGGCCGACGCTGCGCGGGCCCAGGTAGGAGGCGCGGCCCTTGCGGGCCTGGAGGGGGATGGTGGCCCGCATCCCCTCGGCGGCCGCCTCCCTGGCCCCGGACACGGCCGTCTCCAGCGACCCGCCCATGCGCAGCTCCAGCTCATACGCGCGCAGGGCCGGGGTGAGGGCGTCGACCATGGTCTTGTCACCGGGCGCGGCCGCCCCGACCCGCTGGACCCCCTCCAGGGAGGCCCGCAGGGCGTCCCCCAGCAGCTTCGGCCCGAAGCGGTCGGCGTCCCCGAGGGCCTCGCCCGCCTGCAGGAAGGCGGTGCCGTAGAGCGGCCCGGCGGCCCCGCCGACGGTGGAGACGAAGGTCCGCCCGGCCAGCTTCAGCAGCTGGCCACCGGTGGCCTCCTCGGCCGCCCCGACCCTGGCCATGACCGCGGTGAACCCGCGGTGCATGTTCACCCCGTGGTCGGCGTCGCCGATGGCCGCGTCCAGCTGGGTCAGGAAATCCCGCTCGGTGGCCAGCCGGGCGGCGACCTCGGTGAGCCAGAGACGCACGCAGGCCGCGTCCACGATCCTGGCTGCCTCCCGTCGGGGTCGGGGTGACCAACCCGCCCATGGTACTGCGACGGCGGCGGCCATCCTCATCCCCCGTGATCCACCGGGGCACCCCCCTGGGGTTCCCCGGACCCCTCCGGGTCCTTCACCTTGACCATGGTGGCCGCCTCGCGGGCCGCCTGGTCGACCCGGTCGAGGTCGGATCCGGTGCTGGCCTGGATGGCGGCGACCACGGCCCCCTCGACCACCGGGGCCTCGGCGATCCGGACCCGGCCCTTGGCCTGGCCCTCGACCAGCTCGTCGATGGCCAGCTGGGCCGAGAGCACGGCCGACCCAAGGTCGACCAGGACGAGCACCCCGTCGCCCTCGTCGGCGGCGGCGATGGCCTCGGCGATCAGGGTGGCGTCGGTCCCGATGCCGCCGTCGTCGGCGCCGCCCGCGGCCTGGATGCGCACGTCTCTGGCCATCTGGCCGGCCAGCTCGACCACGCCCTCGGCGATCTTGGCCGAGTGGGACACGACCACCAGGCCGACACTCACGGGCCCTCCACCTCCCGACCCGACCCCTCGTGTTCGATCATGTCGAACACCGTTAGTCATTACGCACGCGGGTTGCTTGCGTTGTCAAGAGGTGGAGGGCCGCCCGCCGGGTCCCCGCGGTCCTAGGCGTCGCCGCTGCGCTCGTACTTGAACGAGACCTTGAGCCGGACCCGGTAGGCCCGGACCCGCCCGTCCTCGAGCTGGAGGTCGAGCTCGACGACCTCGGCGATGCGCAGGTCCCGGAGCGTCTGGGACGCCGTCTCGACGGCGGACGCCGCCGCCTGCTCCCAGGACTCGGAGCTCGTCCCGACCAGCTCGGTGACCCGGTAGACGCTGTCGGCCATGAGGACCATCCTTCCGGCTGGGCGGCCCGCTGCTGGCCGCCGGCTACCGCCTACCGTATATCGTTCCAGAGCGCGCCCGAAGGAGGACCCGATGGCCGTGCTGGCGATGACCCCCGAGGTCCGGGAGCTGCGCGAGCAGGTCCGGAACCTCATGGACCGGCTCGTCTACCCCAACGAGGCCCGCCTTGACCGCGAGGACGACGAGGCCGAGGCGCTGGTCAAGGAGCTCCGGGCCGAGGTCCGGGCGGCCGGCCTGTGGGCGCCCCACATCGGCCCCGAGGCGGGCGGCAGCGGCCGCGGGTTCGTCGCCTACGCCTTCCTGAACGAGCTGATCGGCCGCAGCGCCTGGGGGCCGCTGGTCTTCGGCTGCCAGGCCCCCGACGCCGGCAACGCCGAGATCCTCCACCTGTTCGGCACCCCCGACCAGCGCCGGCGGTGGCTGGCGCCGCTGGTCGCCGGGGACGTGCGGTCGTTCTTCTCGATGACCGAGCCGGAGGTGTCGGGCGCAGACCCGACTGGGCTGCGGACGCGGGCGGTGCTGGACGGGGACGAGTGGGTGATCGACGGGCACAAGTGGTTCAGCTCCGGCGCCGAGGGGGCCGCGTTCGGGATCGTCATGGCCGTCACCGACGCCGAGGCGCCGCCGCACCGG
>DATABK010000517.1:0-3454 GCA_036259695.1 Actinomycetes bacterium
GGGCTCCGGCGGCCAGCCGGGCCGGGCGGGCGCCCCGGGTGGCCGACCGCTCGGCCGCCACCACCGCCACCGCCAGCCCCCCGAGCAGCAGGCTCTGGGCCAGCGCCCCGGCCCGGTCGAACACCCGGGAGGCGTAGATGGAGCTGGTCAGGGTCTCGTAGCGCAGCAGCTGGACGGCGCCGAAGTCGCTGATCGTGTAGAGGAAGACCAGCAGCGTCCCGGCCCAGACGGCGCCGGCGGTCTGGGGGGCGACGACCGTCCGGAACACCGCCGCCGGGCTCCGGCCGAGCAGCCGGGCGCTCTCCTCCAGCGACGCCGGGAGCTGGCCGAGGCGGGCGGCCACGGGCAGGTACACGTACGGGTAGGTGAACAGGGTGAGCACGTACAGCGCCCCCCAGAACCCCTCCAGGGCGGGCAGCCGGTCCACCCCAAGGGGCTCGAGCAGCCCGGCCAGCAGCCCGCCGGGGGCGAACGCGGCCAGCAACGCGAACGCGGCGATGAAGGACGGCATGACCAGCGGGAGGGGCAGCAGCAGGCGGGCCAGCCGGCGGCCGGGCAGGTCGGTCCGGGCGACCAGCCAGGCCAGGGCGGTCCCGAGCACGGCCGCGGCGGCGGCCACCGAGACGCCCAGCACCAGGGTCCGGGCCAGCGGGCCCAGGGTGGCCGCCGAGGCCCAGGCGGCCAGCGTCCCCCCCTCGGTCAGCCCCCGCACGGCCAGGTAGGCCAGGGGGGCGGCGAACAGGCCGGCGACCACGGCCGAGACCACGACCAGGGCCGCCGGGGCCGGCCGGTCCCGGGCCGACCGGGACGTCCGCTCAGACGCCGCTGAAGCCACTGGCCCGGATCAGCTCCACGGTGCGCTGGAGGCCGCCGCCGAGGGCGTCGACGTCGTAGTCGGGGGAGCGCAGGCTGGCCAGCGGCGGCAGCCCCTCGGCGGCCGGGACCCCCGAGACCAGCGGGTACTCATACGTCTGGTCGCTGAAGTAGCGCTGGGACTCCTCGGTGAGCAGGAAGTGCAGGAAGCGGGTGGCCTCCTCGGTCTTGTCGGTGCCGGCGAGCACGCTGGCCGTCGACGGGATCACCAGGGCCCCGACGTCGTCGCCGGCGAAGCTGTGGTTGCGGCTCGGGGTGGCCGGGCTCTCCTGCTGGAAGCGGTAGTTGTAGTAGTGGTTGACCAGGCCCATCTCGACCTCGCCGCGGCTGACGGCCTCGACGATGGCGTTGTTGTTGGCATAGGTCCGGGGCTCGTTGGCGGCCATCGCCTTCAGCCAGGCCTCGGCGGCCTCCTCCCCCTCGAGCTGGCGCATGGCGGTCACGAAGTCCTGGAAGGAGCCGTTGGAGGGGGCGACGGCGACCTTGCCGGCGAAGCGGTCGTCGGTCAGCTCCAGCACCGAGTCGGGCAGCTCGGCCTCGGTGACCTCCTGGGAGTTGTAGACCAGGACCCGCTGGCGCCCCGAGACGCCGACCCAGCGGCCGTTGGCGTTGCGGAAGCGCTGGTCGACCTTGTCGAGCACGGCCCCCTCGAGCTGGCCGAGGCGGCCCTTGCCGGCCAGGAAGCCGGTCGCCCCCGGGCTCTGGGACAGGAAGACGTCGGCCGGGGTCCGGTCGCCCTCCTCGTCCAGGAGCAGGGCCAGCTCGGCCGAGTCGCCGTACTTGACGTCGATGGCGATGCCCGTCTCCTTGTTGAACCGCTCCAGCAGCGGCCCGATCAGGTTCTGGGTGCGCCCGGAGTAGATGGTCAGGGCGTCGCGGTCGCTGCCGCACCCGGCCGACCCCAGGGCCAGCAGGAGGGCCAGGGCGGCGATGATCGTCTTGCGGGACATCCGGCCTCCATGTTTAGGTTCGCCTAAATCCTAGTCGGACCGCCTCGCGCGGCCAAGTCCAGGAAGTGAGCTGCCCTCCATGGCCCTCCGCCTCCCAACACCGCCCGCGCCGCCGGGCCATGGACCCGCGGCCGGGCCGGGGCCGGTGGTGCTGTTCCTGCCCGCCCACGACGAGGAGGCGACGGTCGCCGAGGTGGTGGCCAGGGTGCCCGAGCTGGTGCTGGGCCGCCGGGTCGAGTGCCTGGTGGTCGACGACGGCTCGGTCGACCGGACCGCCGAGCTGGCCGCCGCGGCCGGTGCGACCGTGCTCTCGGAGGGGGCGAACCGGGGGCTGGGGGCGGCCGTCCGCACGGGCCTGGCCGCCGCCGTGGCCCGGGGGGCGGCCGCGGTCGCCTTCTGCGACGCCGACCGCGAGTACGACCCGGCCGAGCTGGGCCGCCTGGTCGCCCCCATCCTGGAGGGGCGGGCCGACTACGTGGTCGGCTCCCGGTTCGCGGGCGAGATCCGGCGCATGCTGCCCCAGCGCCGCCTCGGCAACCTGGCCCTCACCGGCCTGCTCCGGTTCGTGGCCAGGGCCCCGATCGGCGACGGCCAGAGCGGCTTCCGGGCCCTGTCGGGGGCGGCCGCGGCCGACGCCGAGATCGTCCACGACTACAACTACGCCCAGGTCCTCACCCTCGACCTGCTGGGCAAGGGCTACCGCTACCTCGAGGTCCCGATCGGCTACCAGTTCCGCACCACCGGCCGGTCGTTCGTCCGCCCCCTGCGCTACCTGCGCCGGGTCCTACCGGCGGTCTGGCGCGAGCTCAACCGGCCCGCCGAGCGGCGGCCGCTGCTAGTCCTCGACCACGTGGCTGGTGAAGGACTCCCGGGCGGCCGCCCAGGCGGCGTGGTCGAAGGCGCCGTCCGGGGCTAGGGCGTCGGCCGCCGCCCAGGCCATGGCCAGGGCATGGTGGGTGTTGTCGTGCACGAACAGCCCCAGGCGGCCGAAGCTGAGCAGGGCTGACTGGGCGGCCGCCCAGGCGTCCAGGGCCTGAAACGGGGTCGCGTAGCCGGCCCGGTAGACCGGGTAGACGTTGGGGAGGCGGCGGACCGCGACCCGGCGGACCGGTCCCGGGTCGGGCAGGCCCCGGTCGCTCAGGGCCGCCCGGACCAGGTCGGCCAAGTGGCCGTCGCCGGCCCGCCACAGGTCGCTGTCGCGCGAGCAGGGCAGCTCGGCGCAGAGCACCGTCCGGCTCGGGGGGTCGTCGCCGTCGCGGTAGTTGGCCGGCTCCGACACCCGGGTCACCGGGGTGCCGGGGTCGGGCAGGTAGTGGGCGTCGTAGTCGCTGTAGCGGCCGCCGTCCAGGACCAGGTAGACGAGCAGCATGGCCCGGAAGCCGAGCCGGCCGGCGGCGGCCAGGACGGCCGGGGGCGGGGCCGGGTCGGTCATCCGGGCCAGGGTGGGCAGGGGGACCGTCGACCACACCCGCCGGGCGGCCAGCCGCTCCCCACCGGCCAGGGTGACGGTCGCCCCCCCGGGCCCGAGCTCGACCCGCTCGGCCGCCGTCCGGTAGCGCAGCTCGGCCCCGGCGTCGGCGGCCGCGGCGGCCAGCCGCTCGCAGATGGCCCCGAAGCCGTCCCTGGGGTAC
>DATABK010000518.1:0-6850 GCA_036259695.1 Actinomycetes bacterium
CGGGCCGTCGCGCATGGCCACGGCGACGGCCCGGTTCAGCTCGACCACCGGGGACGGGTCGGCGTGGGCCAGGAGGTCGTAGAGGCCGACGATCCGGTGCCAGTCGGTGGCCTCGGCGGTGGCGGCCTCGGCGTGGGCGGCGGCGATCGCCGCCTGGAGCCCGTAGGGGCCGATCTCCCCCGCGGAGGTCGCCCGCCGCAGCAGGGCGGTCCCCTCGGCGATGCGGGCCCGGTCCCAACGGGAGCGGTCCTGGTCGGCCAGGAGGATCAGCTCGCCGTCGGCCGAGGCCCGCGCCGCCCGGCGGGAGTCCTGGAGCAGCAGCAGGGCCAGCAGGCCGAGCACCTCCGGTTCCGGGAGGAGCTCGGCGAGCAGCCGGGCGAGGCGGATCGCCTCGTCGGCCAGGTCGGCCCGGACCACCGAGTCCCCCGACGCCGGCGCGTACCCCTGGGTGAAGATCAGGTAGACGACCTCCAGGACCACCTCCAGCCGGTCGGGCAGCTGGGCCGGCGCCGGCACCTCATAGGGGATGCGGGCGGCCCGGATCTTGGCCTTGGCCCGGACGATGCGCTGGGCCACCGTCGGCGGGCTGGTCAGGAAGGCCTTGGCGACCTCCTCGGTGGTGAGGCCGCAGACCTCCCGCAGGGTCATCGCCACCTGGGCGTCGGGCGCCAGGGCCGGGTGGCAGCAGGTGAAGATGAGGCGCAGCCGGTCGTCCTCCAGCAGCTGGTCGTCCTGCTCCGCCGGGTCGGGGGCCTGGTCGTCGAGCCGTGCGGCCAGCTCGGCCAGAGCGGCGTCGAACCGGGCCCGCCGCCGCAGCCGGTCGATGGCCTTGAAGCGGCCGGTGGAGACCAGCCAGGCGCGGGGGTTGGCCGGCACGCCGTCCCGCGGCCACTGCCCCATGGCCGCCGTGAAGGCGTCCTGGAGCGCCTCCTCGGCCAGGTCGAAGTCGCCCAGCACCCGGATCAGGATCGCCAGGACCCGGCGCGACTCCGACCGGTAGAGGCGCTCGACCGCGGCTCGCGGCCCGGCGGCCTGGCTCACGGGGCCGAGCGCTCCCGCAGAAGGTCGATGACCGGCCGCACCTCGACGCTGCCGATGCGGGCGCTCGGGATCCGCCCGGCGATCTGGATGGCCTCGTTCAGGTCCCGGGCCTCGATGAGCACGAACCCGCCGAGCTGCTCGTGGGTCTCGGCGAACGGCCCGTCGGTGGCCGACAGCCGGCGGTTGCGGACCCGCACGGTGGTGGCCGCCTCGACCTGCTCGAGGGCCTGGGCCAGGACGAGGTGGCCGCTGGCCGCCAGGGCCTCGTTGGTGGCCAGGGTCTCGTCGATGAGGGCGTCGACCTCGGGCTGGGGGAGCCCGTTCAGGGCCTGCTCGTCCGCGTAGACCAGGCAGAGGTATCGCATCCTGGGGCTCCTTGGGTTCGCCGGTTCGTGGGGTTGTCGATCTCGGCCATCACCATTCGACAACCTGACGAGCGCACCCCACCACAAGGAGCACCGACATGCAGGCTGTCGAAAGGGTCACCTCCAGCGACGGGACCTCGATCGCGTTCGAGCGGGCCGGCGCCGGCCCGGCCCTCATCACCGTGGACGCCGCCGGGAGCTACCGGGACTTCCGTCCCTTCCCGCCGCCGGTGGAGGCGCTGGCCGACCACTTCACCGTCTACGTGTACGACCGCCGCGGGCGCGGCGCCAGCACCGACACCCCGCCGTTCGCCGTCGAGCGGGAGGTCGACGACCTGGCCGCCCTCATCGCCGAGGCCGGCGGGTCGGCCTTCGTGTACGCCTTCTCCTCCGGCGGGCTGGTGGCCCTGCACGCCGCCGCCCGGGGCCTGGCCATCCCCAAGCTGGCCCTGTTCGAGCCGCCGATCGAGCCGACCGAGACCCCGGCCGGTGAGACCGACTTCACCGCCGAGCTGGCCGAGCTGGTCGCCGCCGGCCGCCGCCGCGACGCGGTCGAGTTCTTCCACCGCGGGATCGGCGTCCCCGACGAGATCATGGCCCAGATGACCCCGCCCGTCTGGGCCGCCTTGGAGGCCGTCGCCCCCACCTTCGTCTACGACTGCCGGCTGTCGGACGCCATGTCGCTCCCCCTCATCCGTTCGGTGACGACCCCGACCCTGGTCCTCGACAGCCAGGGCAGCTCCCCCTCCATCACCGAATCGGCGGCCACGGTCGCGGCGGCCCTGCCCAACAGCACCCACCGCAGCCTCCCCGGCGACTGGCACGGCGTCCCCGGCGAGACCCTGGCCAAGGCCCTGACCGAGTTCTTCGGCGGCTGAGCCCGGCCAGCGCGTCAGGCCATCGGGCCGTACAGCTCCCGGGCGCGGGCGGCCAGCTCCTCGGGGAGGGCGACCAGCAGGGCGGTGGCTTCGGCCCCGACCTCGCCGGAGGGCAGGTACAGGCGGGACCAGGTGCGGACGCGGCGGCCGCGGGTGTCGGTGAGGCCGGCGACCAGGGGCAGGGGGGCGTCGTAGGGGACCTGGGCCCGGTAGCGGAGGTCCATGGTGGCGGTGGCGGCCCAGATGCCGGCCAGGAGGATGGAGGCATAGCCCATGACCTCGTCCAACGCCGTTGCCGACAGCCCGCCGTGGAGGACGCCGGGGTAGCTCTGGAACTCGGGGCGGGGGTGGAGGGTGGCCAGGACCTGGTCCCCCTCGCGGCGGATGTCGTTCAGGTGCATGCCGATCGGGTTGGCGTCGCCGCAGGCGAAGCAGTGGCGCGCCCCCGCCGGCAGCACGTCGTCGCGGGTCATCGGGCCTTCACCGTCGGGGCCGGGCATGAGCGTCGTCTCCTCCAGGGGGTGGGGCGGTAGGCTACCGCTGCCGCCAACTGCGATCGGGAGGGACTCGTTTGGTCGCCGTCACTGACGACGCGCTCCGCCGGCTGCCCAAGGCCGAGCTGCACCTGCACCTGGACGGGTCGTTGCGGCCACAGACGGTCGAGGAGCTGGCCCGGGAGGTCGGGGTGGTGGCGGCCGACGCGCCCGAGGGGGCGGCCATGGCCAGGGTGCGGGTGAGGAGGCGGGCCGGGCTGCTCGAGGCTCTGCAGGGGTTCGAGGTGCTGCTGCCGCTGCTGCAGACCAAGGAGCACCTGGCCAGGGTGACCACCGAGCTGGTCGAGGACCTGGCCGCCGACGGGGTCGTCTACTCGGAGCTGCGGTTCTGCCCCCGGCTCAACACCGAGCAGGGGCTGACCGTCGACGAGGTCCTGGCCACGGTCGGGGAGGCGGCCGCCCAGGCCGAGGCGGCCACCGGGACCCGGGTGGCGCTGCTGGCCTGCCTGATGGGCGGGGTCGACCCGACCTGGAACCGGCCGGTGCTGGACGCGGCCATCCGGCGGATCGACGCCGGGGTCGTCGGGGTCGACCTGGCCGGGCCGGTCGAGGGGCGGACCCCGGAATGGGTCGACGCCCACGCGGCCATGTTCGAGCACGCCCGCGCCTCGGGGCTGTGCGTCACCATCCACGCCGGCGAGGCCGAGCCGCCGTCGGCGATCCGCACCGCCCTGGACCGCTACCGGGCCGACCGGATCGGGCACGCCACCAGCCTCGCCGAGGACCCCGAGCTGCTGGCCGAGGTGGTCGAGCGGCGGGTCGTGCTGGAATGCTGCCCGCGGTCCAACTACTGGACCCGGACCGAGGAGGAGCTGCCCAGCCTGTCCGACCACCCGGTCGGGCGGCTGCTCGCCGCCGGCGCCCGGGTCTGCCTGAACACCGACGACCGCAGCCTGTTCGGCAACGACCTCTCCTCGGAGTACCGGGCCGTGGCCGAGGCCATCGGGCTGGACGACCGGCAGGTGGCGGCCATGACCGCCAACGGGTTCGCGGGCGCGTTCCACCCCGGCCGGGCCTCGGCCGCCCTGGAGCGGGCCGTCGGCCAGCTCGAGCATCCGTCCGCCCAGGGCCCGGGCCGGTGACCGTCACCGCGCCCTTCACGCCGTCCGACCCGGCGTTCGTGGCCGACCCCTACCCGGCCTACGAGCGGCTCCGGGCGGCCGGCCGGGTCCTGTACGACCCCGACAGCGACCACTGGCTGGTCCCCCACCACGCCGATGTCAACGCGCTGCTCCGCGACCGCCGCTTCGGCCGCACCTACCTGCACGTGGCCAGCCACTTCGAGATGGGCCGGCCCGAGGAGCCGGAGGAGCTGGGCCCGTTCTGGCACCTGATCCGCAACGGCATGCTCGACCGGGAACCGCCCGACCACACCCGGCTGCGCCGGCTGGTCGCCAAGGCGTTCACGCCCCGGATGGTCGAGCGGCTCCGCGACCGGGTCCAGGCCCGGGTCGACCGGCTGGTCGACGCCCTGGCCGAGGGGGGCGGAGGCGACCTGGTGGCCGAGCTGGCCGAGCCGCTGTCGGTGACGGTGATCAGCGACCTGCTCGGGATCCCCGAGGCCGACCGGCCGCTGCTGCGGCCCTGGTCGGCCCAGATCTGCGGCATGTACGAGGTCAACCCGGCCCCGGAGGCGGGCCGGATCGCCTCCCGGGCGGCCACCGAGTTCTCCGGGTACCTGCGCGGCCTGTCGCGGGAACGGCGGGCCCGCCCGGCCGACGACCTCATCACCGCCCTCACCCAGGTCGTCGACGGCGGCGACCAGCTCACCGAGGACGAGCTCATCGGCACGGTGGTGCTGCTGCTCAACGCCGGCCACGAGGCCACCGTCAACTTCACCGGCATCGGCTGGTGGCAGCTGTTCCGCCACCCCGCCCAGCTGGAGCGGCTCCGCCAGGAGCCGGCCCTGCTGGCCCGGGCCATCGACGAGCTGCTGCGCTACGACACCCCCCTGCAGATGTTCGAGCGCTGGGTCCTGGAGGACGTCGAGATCGCCGGGGTCGCGGTGCCCAAGGGGGCCGAGCTGGGGCTGCTGTTCGGGTCGGCCAACCGCGACCCGGCCGTGTTCCCGGAGCCCGACCGCCTCGACCTGGCCCGCCCCGAGGCCGCCTCCCACCTCAGCTTCGGGGCCGGCGTCCACTACTGCCTGGGGGCGCCGCTGGGCCGCCTGGAGCTGGAGCTGTCGTTCGGGACCCTGCTGGCCCGCCTGCCGGACATGGCCCCGGCCGAAGAGCCGGCCTGGAAGCCGACCTACATCCTCCGCGGCCTGGAGGCCCTGCATGTCACGGCCTGACCCGGAGACGGCCGGCTTCGCCATGTACGGGCCCGACTTCACCTTCCTGGGGGTGCCGCGGGCCGACCTGGAGGACCCGGCGTCGCTGGAGGGGGCGGACGTGGTCATCGTCGGCGCCCCCTTCGACGGCGGCACCAGCCACCGGCCCGGGACCCGGTTCGGCCCCTCGGCCATCCGCGGCACCGACTACCTGAGCCACGACGGCTCCCGGCCCTCGCTGGCCCTGGGCGTCGACGCCCTCCGGGACCTCAAGGTGGTCGACGCCGGCGACGTGCGCATGCTGGCCGGCGAGATCGAGCCCGCCCTGGAGCGGCTCGAGGCGGCGGTCCACACCGTGGCCGCGGCCGGGGCGATCCCGGTGGTGCTGGGCGGCGACCACACCATCGCCCTGCCCGACGTCACCGGGGTGGCCCGCCACCACGGCCTGGGGCGGGTGTCGGTGGTCCACTTCGACGCCCACGCCGACACCGCCGACACCCACTTCGGCTCCCTGCTCGGCCACGGCACCCCGATGCGGCGGCTGATCGAGTCGGGCGCGGCCCGCGGCGACCGCTTCCTCCAGCTGGGGCTGCGCGGCTACTGGCCGCCCCCGGACGTGCTCGCCTGGATGGCCGAGCGCGGCCTGCGCAGCTTCGAGATGGCCGAGATCGTCCGCCGCGGCCTCGACGCCTGCCTGTCGGAGGCGTTCGCCATCGCCACCGACGACTGCGACGGGGTGTTCCTGTCGGTCGACGTCGACGTGGTCGACCCGGGCATGGCCCCGGGGACCGGCACCCCCGAGCCGGGCGGGTTCACGGCCCGGGAGCTGCTGGACGCCGTCCGCCGGTGCGCGGTCGAGCTGCCGGTGGTCGGCATGGACGTGGTCGAGCTCTCCCCCGTCTACGACGGGCCCGGCCAGGTCACGGCGTTCCTGGCCAACCGGGTGGTGCTGGAGGCCCTGTCCGGGATCGCCCGGCGCCGCGCCTCTCAGGCCGCGGGGTGAAACCCGGCAGCGCGGGACCGTGTTGGAGCCGGTGATGGAACCACAACCCGAGCTGCCGGCCCGCCTGGCCCGCGACCTGGACGGGTCGTTCGAGGAGCTGGTGGTCGTCCACCAGCGGCTCGTCTACGGCCTGGCCCTGCGGGTGGTGGCGGATGCGGCCGACGCCGAGGAGGTCGCCCAGGACACCTTCGTCCGGGCCTACCACGCCCTGGCCGGCTACGACGTCCAGCGGGTGGCGGCCATGCGGCTGCGGCCCTGGCTGGCCCAGATCGCGCTCAACCTGGCCCGCAACCGGCTGCGGCGGCGGCCGCCGCCGGCCCGGCCGCTGGAGGACGGCGACGGCCAGCCGGTGGCCGTGGCCGCACCCGCCGCCGCCCAGCCCGACCAGCTGGCCGAGCGCCGCCAGGAGCGGGAGCTGCTGGCCGAGCTCCTGGCCGGCCTCCCCCGGGGCTGGCGGGAGGCGGTGGTGCTGCGCCACGTCGAGGGCCTCCCCTATGCCGAGGTCGCCGAGGTCCTCGGCCGGCCGGTCGGCACGGTCAAGACCCACGTCCACCGCGGGGTCCGGCAGCTCCGGGAACAGCTGGAAGCTCGAGAGGAGCGGGTGGTGCAACGATGAACCGAGCCGGAACGCACGACGACATGGGCGGCTGGCGGGAGCTGGCCGACAGGCTGCACGGGCTGCGGGCCGAGCCGCCGGCCACCCTGGCCCCGGCGGTGCTGGAGCGGGTCGGCCTGGC
>DATABK010000519.1:0-3104 GCA_036259695.1 Actinomycetes bacterium
GGCGCAGGCCGGGATCAGGCCGAGCCGGGGGTGACCAGCCCGGTCTCGTAGGCGAGCATCACCAGCTGGGCCCGGTCGCGGGCCTGGAGCTTGGCCAGGACCCGGCTGACGTGGGTCTTGGCGGTGGCCGCGCTCACCACCAGCCGGTCGGCGATCTCGGCGTTGGCTAGGCCCCTGGCCACCAGGGCCAGCACCTCCCGCTCGCGGTCGGTGAGCGAGGCCAGGGCGGCCGGGGTGACCGGGCTCGGCTCGGGCCGGCGGGCGAACTCGGCGATCAGGCGCCGGGTGACGCTGGGGGCGAGCAGCGCGTCCCCGGCGGCCACGACCCGGATGGCGGCCAGCAGGTCGGCCGGGGGCGTGTCCTTGAGCAGGAAGCCGCTCGCCCCGGCCCGCAGCGCCTGGTAGACGTACTCGTCCAGGTCGAAGGTGGTGAGGACCAGGACGCGGACGCCGCCGGCCCCCTCCAGGGCCACGATCCGTCTGGTCGCCTCGAGCCCGTCCATCCGGGGCATGCGGATGTCCATGAGGACCACGTCGGGCAGCTCCCGCCGGGCCAGCTCGACCGCCTCGACCCCGTCCCCGGCCTCGCCCACCACCTCCAGGTCGGGCGCCGACTCGACCAGGACCCGGAACCCGGCCCGGACCAGCCGCTGGTCGTCGGCAACGAGCACCCGGATCACCGGGCCAGCTCCTCGACCGGGAGGGTGGCCGCGACCCGGAAGCCGCCCCCGGGCAGGGGGCCGGCCTCCAGGGTGCCGCCGTAGAGGGCGGCTCGCTCGCGCATGCCGGCGATGCCGTGGCCGCGGCCGTGGTCGTCGGGGCCCGGGCCGTGGCCGTCGTCGACCACCTCGAGGTCGACCTGGCCGGGGGAGTGGCGGACCGCGACCCGGGCGGTGGCCGGCCCGGCGTGGCGGACCACGTTGGTCAGGGCCTCCTGGACGATCCGGTAGGCCGACAGGTCGAGCCCGGCGGGCAGCTCCGACGGCGTCCCCTCGATCCGGACCTCGACCCGCACCCCGGCCCTGGCCACCTCGGCGGCCAGGGCCTCCACCTCGGCCAGGCCGGGCGCCGGGGCCAGGCTGCCCTGGGTCTCGGCCTCCTGGCGGAGCACGCCGAGCAGCCGCCGCATCTCGACCAGGGCCTGGCGGCTGGTCGCCTCCACCGCCACCAGGGCCTTGCGGGCCTCCTCAGGCTGGCTGTCGAGCACGTGGACCCCGACCCCGGACTGGACGGCGATGATGCTCATGCTGTGGGCGACCACGTCGTGCAGCTCCCGGGCGATCCGCAGCCGCTCCTCGGTGACCGCCCGCCGGGCGAGCTCGTCGCGGGCCAGCTCGAGCTCGGCCGCCCGCTGCTGGGCGGTGGCGACCGCCTCCAGGCGCCGCCGGGCCCCGTCCCCCAGCCACCAGGCCGCGGCCAGGATCACGCCATCGGCGACCAGGCTGCCGGCGTCGCCGATCAGCCGCGGCCGGACCAGCCAGACCAGGACGAGCATGGCCTCGGTGGCGGCCAGCCCGGCCACCGACACCCGCCGCGGGCGCTGGGCGGCCACCGTGTAGACGTAGACCAGCAGGGCGACCGTGAGCACGACCAGGCCCAGCCCCAGCGCGGCGAACGCCGCCGCGGTGACCAGCCCGGTGGCCAGCCCGGCCAGAGGCCAGCGCCGGCGTAACGCCAGCGGCAGGGTGTGGCCCAGCACCAGCAGGTAGGCCGCCACCGACCGCGGCGACCCCAGGTCCAGAGGCAGCACCGCGGCCAGCAGGGTCACGCCGACGGCGGCCACCACCGCCGCCAGCACCCCGTCAAGCGCCCAGGGCCCGACGGCCCCCAGCCGCCGCCTGCGGTCGTCCGGGACTCCCATCGCCGCACCGTACCGCTCCGACGCCCCACCCGCGTCATCCTGCCGGCCGACCCGCCCCGTCAGCCTGGAGATGTAGCCGGCCCAGCCGCCCAGGCCGCCTCAGCCGCCGGCGGCCGCCCACCAACGGCTCGATCCGCAGGCCACGGGCCCGCTGGTTGGACACCGGAGCCGGGCGGTGGCTTCAAGTGGCGACCGGGGCCGGGCTGCGCGAAGATGCCGCCCATGACCGAGCAGCCACAGCAGGAGACCCAGCCCGTCGTCCCCGGCGAGGTGGTCGTCGGCGAGCCGGCACCACCAGCCCCCACCGAGGCCATCGCCAGCCCGGCCAAGGTGATGCGCATCGGCGCCATGGTCCGCCAGCTCCTCGAGGAGGTCCGCCACGCCCCCCTGGACGAGGCCGGCCGGGACCGGATGCGCGACATCTACGACATCTCCGTGCGGGAGCTGTCGGAGAGCCTCTCCCCCGACCTGGCCCAGGAGCTGAGCCGGGTGGCACAGCCGTTCTCCGGCGAGGAGACCCCAAGCGAGGCCGAGCTCCGGGTCGCCCAGGCCCAGCTCGTCGGCTGGCTCGAAGGCCTCTTCCACGGCATCCAGGCGACCCTGTTCGCTCAGCAGATGACCGCCCGCAACCAGCTCGAGGAGATGCGCCGCCGAGCCCTCCCCGGCCGCCCCGGCCCCATCCAACCCGGCGACCCCTCAGGCCAGTACCTCTAGGAGGGCTCAGGGGGGCGCGGAGCGGTCGGGGGCGAGGACGACGATGGTGCCCTTCATGCCGGCGGCCCAGTGGCCGAGGACGTGGCAGCCGTAGAGGACCAGGCCCGGCTCGTCGAAGGTCCAGGTGAGCCGCCTGGTCTCGCCTGGGGGCACGGTCAGGGAGCCGGCGCCGGTGGGGCCGTGGCCGTGGGTGTGGGTGTGGCCGCCGGTGGACGCCATGGCCTGCATCTGGCGCTCGTGGTCGAGCTGGGTGGCGCGGTCGCCGAGGGTGAACTCGTGGGGGAGCCTGCCGGCGTTGGTGACGGCGAAGGTGACCCGGCGGCCGGCCCGGACCATGATCGCGTCCGGGCGGTAGCGGAAGCGGTCGTTCATCACCACCCGGACGGGGGCGCCGGTCGCCCAGACCGGACCCGGCCGGCTGCGGTGGGCCGCCCGGGGGGCCCGGGTCGAAGGCGGCGCCAGCTCGTCGCCGGAGGGGACGGGCAGCTCGGGGAGCGAGCAGGCGGAGGCGAGCAGGACCACGCCGGCC
>DATABK010000520.1:0-2913 GCA_036259695.1 Actinomycetes bacterium
CGAGGCGCCGGCGCCACGGCCCGGTGTCCGGCCGCCGCCCGGGCAGCCCGGTCACCGCCTCGGTCAGGCCGTCCAGGACCAGGCCGAGGTCGCCGGCCACGCTCCCGGCGAGCTCGGCCTGACCCTGGACGCCCTGGCCGAGGCCGTGACCGCCCGGCCCGGGCGGCGGCCCGACACCGGGCCGTGGCGCGAGCGCCTCCGCGACCGGGCCCGGGCCGCCGTCGCCGGCGACCGGGAGCTGCTGGACAGCCCGGCCGACCCCATCCACCCGGCCCGGGTCTACGGGGAGCTGCTGGCTATGCTGGCCGACGACGCGGTCGTGATCGGCGACGGCGGCGACTTCGTCTCCTTCGCCGGCCGGTTCGTGGAGCCGGCCCGGCCCGGGAACTGGCTCGACCCGGGGCCCTACGGCTGCCTGGGGACCGGCCTCGGCTACGCCATCGCCGCCCGCCTGGCCCGCCCCTCGGCCCAGGTCGTGCTCCTGCTCGGCGACGGCGCGGCCGGGTTCTCCCTGATGGACACCGACACCCTGGTCCGCCACGGCCTGCCGGTGGTGATCGTCTGCGGCAACAACGGCATCTGGGGCCTGGAGAAGCACCCCATGCGGATGCTGTACGGCTACGACGTCGCCGCCGACCTCCAGCCCCAGTGCCGCTACGACCAGGTCGCCGAGGCCCTCGGCGCCGCCGGCGAGCTCGTCACCTCCCCGGCCGAGCTGGCCCCGGCCCTGCGCCGCGCCTTCGACGCCGGCGTCCCCTACCTGGTCAACGTGGCCACCGACCCGGAGGTCGCCTACCCCCGCTCCACCTCCGGCCTCTAGGCCCCCTCGAGGCCGGCGACCCGGTGGCCGAGGAGGTAGTGGCGGACCTCCTCGGCGCAGCGCCAGGGGTTGGTGTGGACCTCGTCGCCGGCGAAGCGGAGGACGGCGTAGCCCTGGGCGACCAGGTAGCGGTCGCGGCGGCGCTCGCGCACGACCTGGTCGGAGCTGGCCCGGACCGGGCCCTCGCCGTCGATCTCGACCACCACCCGGGGCAGGACGAGGAAGTCGACCCGGTAGGGGCCGATCTTGCAGTTGGGCTCGACCCGGGTGCCGTCGGGGGCCTCGGGGAGCCAGGCGGCCAGCCACAGGCGGGCCAGGGGGCGCTCGACCCGGCCGAGGAGGCGGCGGGCGGAGGGGTCGGCCTTGGCCAGGAGCTCGACCATGGCGGCGCCCAGGGCGGCCCCGACCGGCTGCGGCCCTCGTGGTGCGTCGTCGCCGCGTCCGGCGACCTGCTCCTGCACTGGCACTCCCCTGCTCGCCCGTACGCGCGTGAGGCTGGCAAGGTAAGGCTTCAGTATAACTACTACGTTGTAACTACACTAGTGTCGTTCGGACCGCTGGACCGGTGTGCTCTTACCAAGCCAGGCTGCGTGCTCTTGCCAGATGCCCGCCTTTGGTGTGATATCCGGGCAACGCCAAGGCCGGCGTTCAGGCATCCCGACGAGAAGGGAGCCACCATGGATGTGTCGTCCGCTGGAGCCGGGGCGCCGCAGGCGCCACCCACGGAGACCTGGCCCCTAGGTGTGAGTCGGCCACCGTTGGGCGTGGACGACCTCCCCGAGCCCGAGGAGGTCTTCAATGCGCGGCGGATCGGCCTCAAGGAGACCGTCACGCTGGTCATCGGACCGAGCCTGATCGCCCTCGGCCTGTCGATCGGCAGCGGGGAATGGCTGCTCGCCCCCTTGGCCATCGGCCAGGGCGGCTGGACCGGGATCGGGTTCGTCGCGCTGATCTCGATCCTGCTCCAGGCCTTCTACAACATGGAGATCGGCCGCTATGTGATCGCCACCGGCGAGGTGCCCTCGATCGGCTTCGGGCGGGTCCCACCGGGGTTCCTGGTCTGGACCACGCTGGCCATCCTGCTGTTCTACCTGGCCTTCATCACCGGCGGCTGGGCCGCCGGCGCCGGCGACGCGCTGTACACCTTCATCACCGGCGACATCCCGGGCCCCGAGGACCGCACCGCGTCCCGCTGGCTGGCCGTGGGGCTGATGGCCACGGTGTTCGTCATCACCCTGTTCGGTCGCAAGATCTCGCGGACGATGGAGCTGACCAACTGGGTCCTGGTCGTGTTCATCCTGGTCACGCTGATCATCGCGGCCATCGTCCTGGTGCCCTTCTCGGTCTGGGACGACGGGATCGTGGGACTGTTCCGGCCGGCACTGCCGCCCGAGGGGGTGGACGCCACCGACCTCGGCGCCGTGGCCGGGTTCGCGGCCATGGCGTCGGGCCTCAACTACGTGTTCATGAACTACTACCGCGACAAGGGCTACGGCATGGGCGCCAGGGCGGGATACATCCCCGGCCTGCTCAGCCGCGCGGAGCGGCCGGTGGAACCGGTCGGCACGACCTTCCGGGACACGCCCGAGAACGCGGCCAGGTGGCGCCGCTGGTGGCGGTTCCTGGTCATCGAGATGTGGGCGGTGTTCGTGCCCGGGGCCCTGATCGGCATCCTCATGCCCGGCATCCTCGTCACCCACGTGCTCCAGCAGACCGGCACCGAGCCGACCCGGGCGACGATGCCGACCTATGTGGCCGCCCAGCTGGAACAGATGGGCGAGCCGCGGATCTGGTACTGGTGGGCGCTGCTGGTCGGGTTCCTGATCCTGTTCACCACCCAGCTGGTGGTCTTCGAGATGCTGGTCCGCAACATGGTCGACGCGCTCTACGGGTCCAGCGAAGGGTTCCGGCGGATCATCCGCGGCGACCCGCGCCGCTTCTACTACCCCTTCATGGTCGTGCTGGCCATCGTCATCTCGCTGATCATCTTCCAGGCGCTGCCCACCGAGCTCGTCCAGTGGTCGGCCAACATGTCGAACCTGGCCGCGCTGATCATACCGTTCGCCCTGATCTACCTGATCTCCAGGCTGCCG
>DATABK010000521.1:0-2141 GCA_036259695.1 Actinomycetes bacterium
GGCGGTTGCTTGGGTGCCTGTCGGGCAGGCTGTCAGGCGGCGGATCGGAACCGCAACCGGGCCCGATCCGCCAGCCAGGCCACCCGCTCCGGCCCAAGGACGGGGGGCAGCACCTGCAGCAGGTCGGGCAGCCGCCGGGCCGGGACGATGGTGACCCCTCGGCCCACAGTAAGCCCCAGGGGACGCTCGCCTCCGTCGACGGCGGCGGTGGCGGCTGGGGCCCTTGCGTTGGGTCAAAACGGCTGGCGTGCGGCCCTGTCGCTGTCGGACCCTTCGGGGGTGCGGCCGCTGGTCCCCGGTGAGGTTGCTTTGGTCAGGTGCTGCCCGGTCGCGGCGACCGTTGCTGGGACGCTGGCAGCAGTTCCCGGGCCAGGGCGCCCGCCAGCCAGTCGCGGTAGCGCTCGGGTGACCATCGGCAGCGCAGCACCAGCAGGTCGTGGACGGCCAGGGAGTTGAGGGTCCAGAGCAGGTCACGGGCCTCCTCGACCGACAGGTCGGGACGCAGCACACCGCGGTCGGCCAGGAGCTGGGCGAAGCGGCCCATCCCGGCTAGCCGCTCGTTCTCCAGCTGATCCCAGACCGCCCCCAGCTCGTGGTCGGTGGCGGCCGCACCGATCAGGACGCGCAGCAGGGGGCCGGCGCGGGCGTGGATGCCGGGTTGGGTGGCGGCGTACAGCTCGAGTTGGCGGTGGGGATCGGTCTCGGCGATCACCGCCTGGATGGCGGGGCGCTGCTCGACCGGGACCTGGGCGCGGGCGGCGCCGCCGGCCACGGCGGCCTGGACCACGGCCTTGAACAGATCGGCCTTGCTGCCGTAGGCGCGGTAGATGGTCTCGACCACCACCCCGGCAGCCTTGGCGATGGCGGCCAGGGTGGCCCCGGCGTAGCCGCGTTTCAGGAACAGCTGGTGGGCGGCGGCCAGGATGTCCTGGCGAGTCTGGGCGGCCTGGGCCTGGCGGCGGGTGGCGTTGTAGCGGCGGCGGGGCTTGACATCCTCACTCATTCAGTAGCATCCTCATCACATCAAATCAGGTTCGCTCTAGCTAATTCTAGCAGGGCGCGGGGCGCCGTAGTCCGGTGCGCGGCGAGGAAGGAGCAAGTCATGTCCCAGGACACCGAGGACATCAAGGCGGCCGCGCGCCGGACCTTGGAGGAGATCTTCCCGGCCGTTGACGAGGCTGGACTCGCCGAGGTCGTCCACCCCGACTGTGTCAACCACGAGGCCCCTCCCGGCGCCCCCCAGGGACTGGAGGGCATGACCCAGTCCATGCGCATGCTGGCCGCGGCGTTCTCGGACCGGCGCTGGGAGATCCACCAGGCCATCGCCGAAGGCGACACCGTGGTGCTGCACTGCACCTTCAGCGGCCGCCACACCGGGCCGTTCATGGGCCTGGCCCCGACCAACCGGCCCTTCGCCTACCGCCAGGTCCACATCGTCCGCTTCCAAGACGGCAGGGGCATCGAGCACTGGGCGGTCCGCGACGACCTGAACTTCCTGCGCCAGGTCGGCGCCCTCCCCAGTCAGCCCGCCCGACCCGTCCCCGCCGACGCCTAGGTCGGCTCGCTGGGCTCAGCGTGGGAGGACGGCGAACACCTCCCGGGCGACATAGCGCTGGGCCTAGTCCGGTGTCCTTCAGGCGGAGTGGCGGGCGATGTGGAGCCGAAGCGTCCCTGGGACGCCCTTCAGCTCCACGGGGCCGATCTCGACGAAGGACACCGGCCCTCCGTCTGCCGCGTCGACGACCTCCTGGCTGACCAGCACCTCGCCGGGCCTGGCATACTCGGCGATCCTCGCCGCCAGGTTCACCGTCCGACCGAAGTAGTCACCCTCCTGGAAGATCACCGGCCCCGCGTGGATCCCGACATGCGCCGGTGGCAGGCCCTGGCTCCCCACCACCTCGGTCATCTCAAGGGCGGCCAGCACGGCCGCTGCTGGCTCCCGGAAGTAGAACATCACGCCGTCACCGAGCCACTTCACCGGCGTCCCCCCGTGCCCCTGGGCGGACCGCCGGACCAGGGCGGCCAGCCTGGTCGCCAGGTCCGCGGCCGCCGCATCTCCCCGCTCCTCGGTCAGCCGCGTGTACCCGGTGATATCGAGGAAGCACATTGCCGGCGGTCGGCGCAACCGGCGGTATAGGCCG
>DATABK010000522.1:0-1696 GCA_036259695.1 Actinomycetes bacterium
GTTGCGGTTGTGGCCCTCGTCGCCCATCTGCAGCGCCTGGGCGATCAGGGCCCGGAGGTCGAGGGGCTCGGGCAGCCGCTCCAGGGTGGCCGCCAGGACCCGGGCCAGGACGTCGCGCATCCAGGCCAGCCGGTCCAGCACATCGGCGTCGTAGGCACCGTAGCGGAGCACCTCGCCGAGGCCCTCGTTGCGGGTGCAGAAGGCGCGGTTGCCCAAGGCGCCGTTCTCCACCACCCACACCGGCATGGAGGCGCTGACCACCCCGGCCATGGGCCCGACGGCCCCGCGCCCGTGGCAGGGGCCGAAGCGCAGCCCGCCCCGCTCGGCCAGCCGCACCGCGTCCTCGGGGTCGGCGGCGATGCCCTCGTGGATGGCCGCGCCGATGATCGCCCCCCGCAGCGGCCCGCACATCTCGGCCCAGTCGATCGGCGGGCCGGCGTGGAGCAGGGTCCGCTCGTCCAGGTCGGGCAGCAGGTCGCCGGCCCGGCCGATCCCGACCACCCGCGGCTCGGCCGCCTGCATGGCCGCCACCGCCCGGTCGTTGGCGGCGGCGGTCTCCCCGGCGCGGGCGGCCAGGCGCTCCAGAGCCTCCCCGGCCCCGTGCGCCGGTGGCCGCCACTCGACCCTCGCCACCTCGGCCTGCTGGCGCTCCAGCTCCCCGGCGAACAGCTCCACCCCGGCGTTGACCACCTTGAGCGGGCGTCCCAGGAGCCCGCTCACGCCGGCCCACCCGGTGCGGGAACGTCGGGCGCTGCGTCGGCTCGCCGCCCCTCGGCGAGCCCGGCGGCGGCGAGGGCGAGGCGGGCCGCCTGCGCGCTGGACCGGGTGACCAGGGCACCGGCCGCCCGCAGCCTGGCCGCCTGGCCGTCGAGCCCCTGAGGGTCGCTTGCGGCACCGCACAGGGAGACCACCACCGAGAGCCCGCCCGGCCGCCCGGTCAGGGCCTCTTCGATCAGGGGAGCCAGCTCGCCGGCCGGGTCCGGGTGGGCGCCGTAGCCGAGGACCACGTCCAGCAGCACCACTCCGGTCTCCGGGTCGGCCGCCTCCCGCCGGAACCGCTCGTTGCGCAGGCCGGGGTCGATCATCGGGTGGGCCCGCCCCTCGGTCATGGCGTCGTCGCCGAAGTCCACGAACGTGTGTCCCTGGCTCCGGTCCGGGTCGGCCAGCCGCCACTCGGCCCGCAACGGGATGTTGGAGGCGACCCGCCCCACGACCCCGGCCACCACCGCCATCGCCTCGTAGCAGAGGGTCCCCCCACTGAAGAGCCCCCGAATGGCCCCCGGGGTGACGGCGGGCGGGTCGGCCGGGGGGAGGGACCGGGGAGAGGACGGAAGGTCGAGCGGGGGTTGGGCCGAGGGATGGGGCGGGGGCTCGGGCGAGGGGCTGTGGACAGCCGGGGCCACGACTTCCGGCGCCGGGCTACCCTCCCGATTCGGGGGCCCTGCAACCGGAGGGCGAGGCTCCGGCGTGCCCCCGGCCGCCCAGGCGGCTGCCGCCTCCAGCGATCCCGCGAACGACACCCCCATCGGAAGCTCCGGCGGCTCGCCCAGGCCGGGGAACGCCAGCACCGTCGGCGTACCCGTTGCGGCCGCGGCGTCGGCCACCTGGCGGGCGACCTCCGGGTCGGGGGGCTTGGAGATGACCACCAGCCGCTCGGTGGCGGCGTCGGCGGCCAGGAGGCTGAGGGCGTGGAGGG
>DATABK010000523.1:0-5222 GCA_036259695.1 Actinomycetes bacterium
GAACCCGGGGCAGCTCGCCATTTCAGGAGGGGTCAGCCGTGGGTCCTGGCTGGCTAGGCCGCCCGGGAGAGCCGGAACATGGCCCGGAGCCGGACGCCGGCGCCGGGGTGGGTGTCGACCTGGAAGCGGCCGCCGGCCATCTCGACCCGATCCCGCATGGCCACCAGGCCGAAGTGGCCGTCGCGGATCAGGGCGGAGGTGGGCTGGGGCTCGAAGCCGACGCCGTCGTCGCGGATCTCGAGGTCGACCCGTTCACCGGCGCCGTCCAGGTTCAGCCACAGGTGGCCGGCCCCGGCGTGGCGGGCCACGTTCAGCAGGGCCTCCTGGGCGACCCGGTAGACGACCGTCTCCAGCTCGCCGTCGAGGCGGCCGTCCAGGTCGACTTGGACCGAGCAGGCCACCCCGGAGCGGCGGGCGAACGCCCCCACGTGGTCGCGCAGGGCCGCCTCCAGGCCAACCTCGTCCAGGGTCGGGGGGCGCAGCGACGCCATCAGCTCCCGCAGCCCCTGGACCTCGGCCGACAGGGCGGCCTGGGCGTGCTCGAGCCGGGCCACGGCGGCCGGGTCGCCGAGCACCCGCTGCTTGGCCCGCTCCAGGTCGTAGGAGAGGACGGCCAGCCGCTGGATGGGCCCGTCGTGGAGCTCGGCGGCGACGTGCATGCGCTCCTCCTCGGCCGCCTGCACGGTCCGGTCGAGCACCCGCCGGCGTTCGTTCTCGGCCCGCTCGATACCCCGCACGAGCCCGGCCATGCGCCCCATCACCAGCACGAACAGCACCGCCCAGGCGCCGGCGATGGTGGCCACCTGGAGCTCGCCGCCCTGGAGCCGCTGGATGATCAGCAGGGCCGGGGCGACCAGGGCGGCCGCCCCCATGGCGAGCAGCCGCCCCCGGCTCAGGCGGGCCTGGCGGCGCCGGGCCGGCTCGGACAGCCCGGCCATCGACGGGTGCAGCGCGGAGGCGCCCAGCAGCAGGTAGGCGCCCAGGTACAGGCCGTCGGTGACGGCCGCCGAGGCCCCGCTCAGGGTCAGGACCGCGAACAGCGTGTCGCCGGCCATGGTCACGGCCAGGTTCGCGATCAGCAGCCTGAAGGCGGCCGTACGCCGGCCCGGGGTGGTGGCCAGCCGGGCGGCCAGGGCGAGCAGGAGCACGTCCCCGACCGGATAGGCCAGGGAGACCAGCAGCTCGACCGGCCCAAGGGACAGGTCGGCGAAGTACGGGACCATGACCAGCACCCAGGACAGCAGGCCGAAGCCGATGGCGATGATGGCCGCGTCGGTCAGCCCGGCCCAGTCCCGGCGGCCGGTGGAGCGGCTGAGGGCGAGCAGGGCCAGGCCGGCCGCCAGCACCGGGTAGCCGGGGAGGTAGAGGGCGTCGGCCAGCGACGGGAAGGGCTCGATGCCCAGGATCAGGTCGTTGACCGAGAACAGCGCATCCCCGGCGACGAACAGGCCCTGGGCGGCCGCGATCAGCCACCAGGGCAGCCGCCGCAGCGGCCGGTGCCAGCGCATCCCGAGCACGACGGCGGCCACCGCCGAGGCCCCGACCACGACATTGAGGACGGCCCCGGCGAGCGGGGGCAGCAGGTGGTAGACGACGATCGCGAGCGCGCCGACGCCCAGGTAGAGTCGCCAGAACAGACCTCTCATCCCTCTAGAGGTCGGCGCCTCGGGCCCCCGGTTTGAGCTTGGCCGGTTTCCGGGTCACTGGACTAGAATCTGCGGCACCTATGACCACGTATTTCCAGGCCTACGGCACGTTCGCCGCCCTGCTGGTGCTCTCGATCGCCTTCGTCGCGGTCGCGTTCGGCGCAAACCGGATGCTTCGCCCCAACCGGCCAAGCCCCGGCAAGCTGACCACCTACGAGAGCGGCATGGACCCGGTGGGCACCACCTGGTCCCAGACCCAGATCCGCTACTACGTGTTCGCGTTCCTGTTCGTCATCTTCGACGTGGAGAGCGTGTTCCTGTTCCCCTGGGCCCTGGTCTTCGACCAGATCGGGGTGGCGGCCTTCTGGGAGATGGTCGTCTTCATCGGCGTGCTTGCCATCGGCCTCCTGTACGCAATCAAGAAGGGGGTCCTCCGGTGGGCCTAGTCGACGCGGTCGAGCTGCCGCAACCCATCAAGTTCGTCTTCAACTGGGGCCGCAAGTACTCGCTGTGGGTGTTCAACTTCGGCCTGGCCTGCTGCGCCATCGAGTTCATCGCCACCTCGATGGCCCGCCACGACTTCATCCGCCTGGGGGTGATCCCGTTCGCCCACGGGCCGCGCCAGGCCGACCTGCTGGTGGTGTCGGGGACCCTGACCGACAAGATGGCCCCGGCCCTCCAGCGCCTGTACCAGGAGATGCCCGAACCCAAGTACGTGATCTCGTTCGGCTCCTGCTCCAACTGCGGCGGCCCCTACTGGGACTCCTACTCGGTCACCAAGGGCGTCGACCAGATCATCCCGGTCGACGTCTACGTGCCCGGCTGCCCGCCCCGGCCCGAGGCCCTGCTCAACGGGATCATGAAGCTCCAGGAGCGGATCGGGTCGGAGTCGCTGCGCCAGCGCTACGCCAACGGGGACCGGCCGGAACCCATCGTGGTGGGGGCTGACGCCTAGTGGACGCCGACGCCCTGCGCGACCACCTGGTCGCGGAGCTTGGGGATGCCGTCGACCCCGAGGTCGCCTACGGGCTGCTGACGGTCACCGTGGCCCCCGGCGACTACCGGCGGGTGGCCGAGCTGGCCCGCCGTGACCCGGAGCTGGCCTGCAACTTCTTCGAGTTCATCTCCGGGGTGGACGAGGAGGCGGCCGGGATCGGGCTGGTCCTTCACGTCTACTCGACCAGCCACCGTCACCACCTCCAGGTCCGGACGGTGGTGCCGCGCGACGGCGGCCACCTGCCGACGGTCAGCGACCTGTGGGCCGGGGCCGACTGGCAGGAGCGGGAGATGGCCGAGCTGTTCGGGGTCGGCTTCGACGGCCACCCCAACCTGGCCAAGCTGCTGCTGCCCGAGGAGTTCGAGGGCTACCCGCTGCGCAAGGAGTTCGCCCTGCTGACCAGGGAGGCCAAGCCCTGGCCGGGGGCCAAGGAACCAGGGGAGTAACGTGGCCACCGACCTGCAACGCGGCGGGGCGGCCTTCCAGGCCGCCGACGGCACCGGCGTCGGCATCATCGTGCGCGACAAGGCCGACCGGGAGCTGCGCACCCAGGACATGACCCTGAACGTCGGCCCCCAGCACCCGGCCACCCACGGGGTGCTGCGGGTGGTGGTGACCCTCGACGGCGAGCTGATCGAGGACGCCCAGCCGGTGATCGGCTACATGCACCGGTCGTTCGAGAAGCTGGCCGAGTACCGCGACTTCCGCCAGATCATCGCCCTGGTCAACCGGCACGACTGGGTCTCGTCGGTGGCCAACGAGCTGGGCGTGGCCCTGATCGTCGAGAAGCAGATGGACCTGGAGGTGCCCGAGCGGGCGACCTGGATCCGGATGCTGATGGCCGAGTGGACCCGGATCCTCAACCACCTGATGTTCGTCGGCTCCTACCCGCTGGAGCTGGGCGCGATCACCCCGATGTTCTACGCCTTCCGGGAGCGGGAGGAGATCCAGGCCCTGATGGAGTGGATCACCGGGGGCCGCCTGCACCTCACCTACTGCCGGGTCGGGGGCCTCAAGCAGGACCTGCCCCGCGGGGCCATCCAGATGTCCCGCGACCTGGTCCCGCGGATGCGCGAGCGCCTCAAGGAGTACGAGGACCTGGTCCTCGGCAACGAGATCTTCGCCGCCCGGACCAAGGGCGTCGGGGTCCTCCCGGCCGACGTGGCCTGCTCCTACGGGGTCAGCGGGGCCCTGCTCCAGGCGGCCGGGGTGCCCGAGGACTCCCGCAAGACCGAGCCCTACCTGTTCTACGACCAGGTCGAGTTCGACGTGCCGACCGGCCGCAACGGCGACTGCTACGACCGCTACGCCACCCTGCTGGCCCGGATCCGGGAGTCGCTGCGCATCATCGAGCAGGTCAACGAGCGGATCCCGCCCGGGCCGGTGAACGTCAAGCTGCCCAAGGTGGTCAGGACCCCGCCCGGGCACGCCTACGTGCGTACCGAGGCCCCGCTGGGCCAGCTCTCCTACTACATGGTCTCCCACGGCGAGAAGACGCCCTGGCGGTTCAGGATGCGCACCCCGTCGTTCAACAACATCTCCTCGCTGCCCTACCTGCTCAAGGGGACCTTGATGCCGGACATGATCGCCGTGATGGGCTCGATGTTCTTCATCGTCGGGGACATCGACCGGTGATCGACGCCGCCCGCGACCTGCTCGACAACTTCTGGGTCCTGATGCCGGTCAAGGTGCTGGCCGTCCTGGTCATCTTCCTGACCTTCCCGCTCGTCGTCGGGTACATGGAGCACAAGGTCATGGCCCACATGCAGGCCAGGGTGGGCCCGATGGAGGCCGGCCGGTTCCACGGCGTGCTCCAGCTGGTGGCCGACGGGATCAAGTTCGTCCAGAAGGAGTCGATCATCCCCCGGGCCGCCGACAAGTGGGTCTTCGCCCTGGCCCCGGCGGTCGCCCTGATCCCGGCCATCCTGGTCTTCGGGTTCATCCCGTACGGCCCCGACCTGGTCCCGATCCGCTCCGACGTCGGCCTGTTCGTCACCCTGGCCCTGTCCAGCGTCAGCGTCATCGGGGTGCTGATGGCCGCCTGGTCCAGCGCCAACAAGTACTCGCTGATGGGCGGGATCCGGGCCGCGGCCCAGCTGATCGCCTACGAGCTGCCCCTGGTCCTGGCCGCGGCCGCGGTGGCCATGCAGGCCGGGTCGGCCGACCTGGCCGTGATCGTCGAGCGCCAGGGCTGGTGGGGCTACATCGTCGGGCCGCTGGCGGTCGGGTTCTTCGTCTACGGCACGGCCGCCCTGGCCGAGCTGACCCGGCCGCCGTTCGACATGCCGGTGGCCGACTCCGAGCTCGTCTTCGGCCACCTCACCGAGTACACGGGCCTGCGGTTCGCGTTCTTCCTGCTCACCGAGTACGCCGGGATCGTGTCCCAGTCGGCCATCGCCGCCACCCTGTTCCTCGGCGGCTGGAAGGGCCCGTTCCTGGACGGCCCCTGGTGGCTGGCCGCCAAGGTCCTGGCGCTGTCGTTCGTGGTCATCTGGGCCCGCTCCACCTACCCACGGCTGCGCGAGGACCAGCTGCAGTCGTTCGCCTGGCTGCGGCTGGTCCCGGTGTCGCTGGCCCTG
>DATABK010000524.1:0-2193 GCA_036259695.1 Actinomycetes bacterium
GCGCTCCAGGAACCTGCGCCTGTTCCTGGTCGGCGGGCTGCTGGTGGCCGCCGGGCTGGCCCTGGTCGTGAGCGGCTTCGCCTCCGGCTCGCCCGACGGGCTGGAGCGGGTGGCGCAGGAGGAGGGCTTCCTCTCCACGGCCAGGGACCACCTGTTCGCCGACGGGCCGCTGGCCGACTACGCGGTCAAGGGCGTCGGCAACGAGCGGCTCAGCACCGGGCTGTCGGGGCTGATCGGGGTGCTGATCACCTTCGGGCTCGGGCTGGCCCTGTTCGCCCTGGTCCGGTCAAGGCGGCCCGAGGGCGACGGCAACAAGGCCTCGGCGCCCACCCGGCCCCCTGGCGCGGGACCCGAGCCGACCCAGGCCCCCTGATCCGTGGGGTCCGGCCACAGCCACGCGCTCTACCTCCCGGGGGCGAGCCCGCTGCACCGTGCCCGGCCCCAGTGCAAGCTCGCCGCCGCCTTCCTGTTCGTCCTGGCCGTTGTCGCCACCCCGCGCGAGGCCGTCTGGGCCTTCGGGGTCTACGCCCTCCTGCTGACCGGCCTGGCCAGGGTGGCCGGGCTGCCCCTCCCCACCTTGGCCCGGCGCCTGGTCATCGAGCTCCCGTTCCTGGCCTTCGCCCTGTTCCTGCCGCTGGTCGGCCAGGGCGAGCGGGTCGAGGTCCTGGGGCTGCCGCTGGCCACCGAGGGCCTCTGGGGCGCCTGGAACATCGTGGCCAAGGGGACGCTCGGGGTGGCCACCTCGGTGCTCCTGGCCGCGACCACGCCCATGCCCGAGCTGCTCAGCGGGCTGGAGCGGCTGCGCCTCCCGGCCGCCTTCACCACCATCGCCGCGTTCATGGTCCGCTACGCCGACGTGATCGCCGACGAGGTCCGGCGCATGCGCATCGCCCGCATCTCCCGCGGCCACGACCCCCGCTGGATCTGGCAGGCCAGGGCCATCGCCGCCTCGGCCGGGACGCTGTTCATCCGCTCCTACGAGCGCGGCGAGCGGGTCTATCTGGCCATGCTGTCGCGCGGCTACGCCGGGTCGATGCCGGTGCTCCAGGACCTGGGCGCGACCCGCGGCCAGTGGCTGGCCGCCCTCTGCCTGCCGGCCGTGGCCGCGCTGGTCGCGGCCACCGCCTGGGGCGTGCGCCCGTGAGCGGCCCGGCCCCGCCGCCGGCCCTTGAGGTCGAGGGCGTCGCCTACGCCTACCCGGACGGGCACCAGGCGCTGTACGGGGTCAGCCTCTCGATCCAGCGGGGAGAGCGGGTGGCCCTGCTCGGGCCCAACGGGGCCGGCAAGACCACCCTGGTGCTCCAGTGCAACGGCGTGCTCCTGCCGGGCGCGGGCCGGGTGGCGGTGGCCGGCCTGCCGGTGGCCCCCGAGCACCTCAAGGAGATCAGGCGCCGGGTCGGGATCGTCTTCCAGGACCCCGACGACCAGCTGTTCATGCCCACGGTGGCCGAGGACGTGGCCTTCGGGCCGGCCAACCTCGGCCTGCGCGGGCCCGAGCTGGAGACCAGGGTCAAGGCCGCCCTGGCCGCGGTGGGCATGGAGGAGCACGCCGGCCGGCCGCCCCACCACCTGTCGTTCGGGCAGCGGCGCCGGGTCGCGGTGGCCACCGTGCTGGCCATGGAGCCGGACATCCTGATCCTGGACGAGCCGTCCTCCAACCTGGACCCGGCCAGCCGCCGCGAGCTGGCCGAGATCGTCACCGGCCTGGACGTGACCATCCTGATGGTCACCCATGACCTGCCGTACGCCCTCCAGCTCTGCCCGCGGGCCCTGGTCATGAACCGGGGCACGATCACCGCCGAGCTGCTGGCCGCCAACCGCCTGGAGCTGCCGTTCGGCTTCGACCCGGCCGCCCTGCGCGGCCGCTGACACCCCGGACGGCTCAGGTCGCGGCGTCCTCCCCGGGCGCCCCGGGCATCGGGAAGTGCCGCTGGACCAGCGCCCGCCAGGCCGGCTCGTCCCGGGCCGCCACCTCGGCGGCGTCGGCGCCGAACAGGTAGAGGTAGACGCTGGCGTGGGCCGACCCGCCGCCGCCCGGCTCGGCCGCCACGAACCCGATCCCGCTGGCCGGCTGGTCCAGCAGCAGGGCGAGGAGGCTGTCGGTGCGCAGCTCGACCACCCCGGCCAGGGGCGGGACGCCGGGGGCGGTGGCCGCCACCTTGTCGCCCTCGCCGGCCCCCTCGGGCAGGCCGA
>DATABK010000525.1:0-3594 GCA_036259695.1 Actinomycetes bacterium
CGGCCCGGCCATCTCTGAGGAGGAGCACGAGGTCACCTTGCGTGAGGAGGAGCCGGTGGTCGAGAAGCGGGCCGTGCCCAAGGAGCGGGTCCGCCTCGACACCGAGACCGTGACCGAGGAGCGCCAGGTCGCCGAGGAGGTCCGCAAGGAGCGGATCGAGGTCGAAGGCGACGACCGCCGCTGACAGCACCCAGCACAGGAGGCCGCTCGGCTACTGCGGGCGGCCTCCTGTGCTGGATCTGGCGGACCGCTCCGGTCCGCTACAGGAGCGGGCCGCCCCCGGGCCGCCACAGAGGAAGTGGAAGCGTATGACCGCATCTGACCACAGCTACGAGACGCGTAGTGACCGGGCGTCGCTGGCTCGAGAGGCCGGCGTTGGCAAGCTGTCGTTCCCCAGCGTGCTCGCCGGCACGCTGGTCGCCTACGGCGCCTTCGCCGTCCTGGCCGCATTGCTCGGCGCGGCCGCCGCCGCAATCGGGGTCGACAACGGCCTCAGCAGGAACGACTGGGCCAGGCTGGGCACCGGCAGTGCGATCGCTGCCGCCGTAGCCTTGTTGCTTGCCTACCTGTTCGGCGGGTACGTCGCCGGACGGATGGCTCGTCGCGCCGGCCTGCTCAACGGGTTGGCCGTCTTCCTCCTGGCCATCGTGCTCATCGCCGCCGTCGGCGCGCTCGTCGCCAGTCAGGCTGACGCCGCCGCCATCCGCACCAACCTGCGCAGCCTTGGCATCCCGACCTCGGGCAGCGAATGGAGCGACGTCGGCACCCTGGCCGGCATCGCCTCGCTGGCCGCCATGCTGATCGGTGCCCTGGTGGGGGGCGTGCTCGGCGAGCGCTGGCACTCCAAGCTGACCCGCCGGGCGGTCAGCGGCAAGTACAGCTCAGACCCCGGCGACCGGCCAACCACCGGTGAACGAGCCTCCACCGGCCCTCCGGGCAACCCCGACGAGCGGAATGAGGCTGGACAGGATCGCCTCGAGCGCGACAGGGCGGGCGGCGGAGGAGCAAGCCGCGTCGAGTAGAACGTCTGGAGCTATCTTCATGCATACGCAATTGGAACCGGCCCCAAGGCAACGGGTCCCGGCCAGAGCCATTGCCGTGACCATCGGGATGGTCCTGGCCACGGCCGCGATGCTGCTGCTCGGCTGGGAGGTCCGGCGGGTCCTGACCTGGATCGTCGTCGCCGCCCTGCTGTCGGTGATCCTGGGCCCGGTGGTCGACGTGGCCGAACGACGCCTCCACCTGCGCCGGGCGGTGGCCACCCTGCTGGTCTTCCTGCTGTTCCTGGTCGCCCTGGCCGGCATCGTGACCGTCTTCATCCGCCCCCTGGCCACCGAAGGACCGGAGTTCATCGACCGGCTGCCCGGCTACGTGGAGGACGCCCGCGCCGGCCGAGGTCCGGTCGGCAGCCTGGTCCAGCGCTACAACCTCGACCAGTACCTGGAGCGCAACCAGGGCCGGCTGCAGGAGAGCACCAACCGGATCACCGAACCTGCCCTCGGGGTCCTGCGGTCGATCTTCAGCACGGTGGTGGCGCTGGTCACCATCTTCGTGCTGACCTTCCTCATGGTCCTCCAGGGACCCAAGCTGCTGCAGAGCTGGATCGCGGCCCTGCCCGAGGAGCGCCAGGAGCGGGTCCGCCGGGTCGCCGCCGACTGCTCCAAGGCCGTCACCGGCTACATGACCGGCAACCTCCTCATCAGCGCCATCGCCGGCACCCTGACCTACATCGTGCTCTGGATCATGGGCGTGCCCTACAAGGGCGTGGTGGCCCTGTTCGTGGCCTTCGCCGATCTCATTCCGCTGGTCGGGGCCACCTTGGGCGCGATCGTGGCCATCGCCGTGGCCGCCCTGCATTCGCTCCCGGCCGCCCTGGTGGTGCTGGTGTTCTTCGTCGTCTACCAGCAGGCCGAGAACCACCTGCTCCAGCCGGTCATCATGTCCCGCACCGTCCAACTGTCGGCACTCACGGTCACCATCGCCATCCTGCTCGGCGTGGAGCTGCTGGGGTTCCTGGGGGCGCTGCTGGCCATCCCGGTCGCCGGCATCCTGCATGTCATCGGCCGCGACCTCTATGACGGCTACCGCGGCCACCTCAAGACCGACCCGACCACCGGCACCGACGAGATCCCGGTGTCGCAGCCTCGACCACCCGAACCCGGCGAGCCGCGACCTCGCGACGTCACCGCCGCCACACACCGCTAACCCGACGGCCCGGCCACGCGGCCGTCCCCACACCCCCGACTCCCCGCTGGGGCATACCGCACCCACCAGGAGGCAATCATGCAGGAGGCACCTCTGGACCCCGAGGACCGCACCACCGACACCGGCATGCTCCGCGGTGCCGCTGAGGACCCCGGGCCCGGCCGTAGCGGCTGTCCGGTTGACGAGGGAGGCTGGCGTGCCTGATCGCCATCCCGACCATGGCCTGCTTCGGGAGCTGGAGCCGGTCGCCGAGCGGCTGCTTGACCGGCATCTGTCCATGGCCAAGGAGTGGCTGCCGCACGAGTACATCCCCTGGCGCCTGGGTCGTGACTTCGATGTCGAGCCCTGGACTCCGGACCAGCCCCGGCTGACCGGTGTCGCCCAGGCCGCCTTTGAGGTCAACCTCCTCACCGAGGACAACCTGCCCAGCTACCACCGGGCGCTGCTGGCCACCTTCGGCCACGACGGGGCCTGGAACACCTGGTCGCACCGGTGGACCGCCGAGGAGGGCCGCCACGCGATCGTGCTCCGCGACTATCTGCTGGTGACCCGCAACATCGACCCGGTCGCCCTGGAACGAGGCCGCATGGCGACCATGCAGCAAGGCTGGACGCCCGACAAGACGGCGCTGGGGCTGATGGCCTATGCGGCCTTCCAGGAACTGGCCACCCGGATCTCCCACCGCAACACCGGCCGCTACTCCGACGACCCGGTGGCCGACAAGATCATGGTGCGGGTGGCCGCCGATGAGAACCTGCACATGATGTTCTACCGCGACATCGTGGCCGCCGCCCTCCAGGTCGACCCCTCGGCCGCGGTCCAGGCAATCACCGAGGAGGTCATCGGCTTCGACATGCCCGGCGTCGGCATCCAGGGCTTCACCGGCAAGGCGCTGCAGATGGCCCAGGCCGGCATCTACGACCTGCGGATCCACCATGACGAGATCCTGTGGCCACTGCTGCGCCACTGGAAGCTGTTCCAGCTCCAGGGCCTGGACCCGCAGGCCGAGCAGGCCCGGGAGCGGCTAGCGGCCCACCTGGCCAAGACCGACCGCCTGGCCAGCCGGTTCGAGGCCAAACGAAGGCGAGCCGCCGAAGCTCAAGAGCGTGCGTCGTGATCCGCGCCGCCAACCATGTCTCGGCTGATGCCTGGACCTGCCTCGGTCTGCATCTGCTGCCGACCACCGACCGGTCCCCCGGGCGGCGTCACCTTCGCGGGGGGAGCCGCTGGCCGCCGAGCACCTCGTCAACCACCTCGATGAGCGGCCGCCGTGAGGACCGGGCCGCACTCCGCAGCCGCTCGAACGCCTCCGCGTCGTCGATCCCCTCCTGGAGCATCACCATCCCCTTGGCCCGCTCGATCCGGGTGCGATGCGCGAACGCCGTCTGC
>DATABK010000526.1:0-11484 GCA_036259695.1 Actinomycetes bacterium
CGGCCTCCTGGCAACCCGCCTGACGACGTGAGATTGCCAGTGGATTGCCAGCCAAGCAAGTAAGGCAAGTGCTGTAGGGTTCTGACCTGGGGGTTTGGGCGCCCCCGGCAGGACTCGAACCTGCAACCTACGGATTAGAAGTCCGTTGCTCTATCCATTGAGCTACAGGGGCCTGGTTGGAGCATACCTGGGGCGGATGGTGAAGCAGGGGTAGCTGTCTGGGCCGACCTGGAGGCGGCGGGCGGGGGTGGCGCCGAGGCGGGTGAGGAGTCGCAGGGAGGGGTCGTTGGCGTCGTCGGTGGTGGCCAGGACCTCGGGGAGGGCGAGGGTGTCGAAGGCGTAGGCCAGGACGGCGGTGGCGGCTTCGGTGGCGAGGCCCCGGGACCAGTGGAGCGGGGACAGGGAGTAGAGGAGCTCGACCCCGTCGCCGTCGTCGAACGGGCTGAGGCCGCAGACACCGATCAGAGGGGCCACGGTGGTCAGGCGCAGGGACCACAGGCCCCAGCCCGACACGTCGAAGGTCGCCGAGCTGCGGGCGATCACCTCGGCGACGGTGTCGAGCGGGACCGGGTTGGCGTCCCACAGGTAGCGGGCGACCTGGGGGTCGTTCCAGTGGGCGTGGAGGGCGGTGAGGTCGCGGCCCTCGAGCGGGGACAGGACCAGGCGGGGGGTGCGTAGGGTCGGGAGCATGGACGAAGCATCCCATTGACGACAAGCCGATTAGTAACTATTACCTAGTTACTACGCCTGCTCCAAAGGAGGAGAGCCATGCGGCGACGGCTTGTCGTTGGTGGACTGCTCGCTGCTCTGGTCGTCTCGGTGCTGGCCGTCGGGCCGGCGTGGGCTGCTCCTCAGGCGAGCGGGGGGTACATCGTCGTGCTGAAGGGGGCGGCGAACCCGGCCGACGTGGCCAGGCGGCACGGGGCCAAGGTGCGGCACCTGTACCGGCATGCGCTCAAGGGCTACAGCACCAACCTGACGGCTGGGCAGGCGGCCAGGCTGCGGAGCGACCCTGGGGTGGCCGCGGTGGTGGCCGAGCAGACCTTCCAGATCAGCGCCCAGACGCTGCCCACCGGGATCGACCGGGTCGACGGGGAGCTGTCGAGCGCCCAGTCGGGGAACGGCAGCGGCGAGGTCGATGTCGACATCGCCGTGATCGACACCGGGATCGACCTCGGACATCCCGACCTGAACGCCCGCAACGGCATCAACTGTGTCTCCCCGGGGGCACCGGCCACCGACGATCACGGGCACGGCACCCATGTGGCCGGGACGGCGGCGGCTCGGGACAACGACCTCGGCGTGGTCGGGGTGGCGCCCGGGGCGCGGGTGTGGGCGGTCAAGGTGCTGAACGCGGCCGGGTCTGGGACCACCTCCCAGATCGTCTGCGGGATCGACTGGGTGACCGCCAACGCCCGGTCGGGGGCCGGTATCGAGGTGGCCAACATGAGCCTCGGCGGGCAGAGCCTGTTCGGGTCGCTGTCGGGCTGCAGCTCGACCTGGGACCCGATGCACCCGGCGATCTGCCGGTCGGTCAACGCGGGCGTCACCTATGCGGTGGCCGCGGGGAACTCGGCCGCCAACGCCAACAACTTCGTGCCGGCCACCTATGCCGAGGTGATCACCGTCTCGGCCCTGGCCGACTTCAACGGCCAGCCCGGGGGTGGGGCCGCCATGACCTGCCGGGCCGACCAGGACGACACCTTCGCCAGCTTCTCCAACTACGGCAACGACGTCGACCTGATCGCGCCCGGGGTCTGCATCCTCTCGACGTACCTGGGTGGGGGCTACAACACCTTCAGCGGGACCTCGATGGCCAGCCCGCACGTGGCCGGGGCGGCCGGGCTCTACAAGGCCGGCAACGCCGGCGCTTCCCCCGCCCAGGTCCGCTCGGCCCTCCAGGCGGCCGGCAACCTGAACTGGAACGACGCCGACGACCCCGACCCGACCAAGGAGCGCCTGCTCAACGTGGACGCCTTCTAGCCGTGAGCGCACCCGCCGGGAACCGTGGATGATGGCCCGGTGGGAACCGGGACTGGCCGACGCAGGTCGAGGCCGTGGCGGCTGCTGCGCGGCGCCGTGGTCGGGCTGCTCGTGCTGGCCGTGGTCGTCTTCGCCGGGGGGAGCTGGTTCTACGCCGGTGAGATCCGGGCCGGCGCCCTGGCCTCCAACCCGCCGGCCCCCCTCGCCCTCCAGACCCAGGTCCTGGCCGTCGGGGACCGCTCGATCACCCTGGCTCGCGACCGGGCGTCGCCGCGGGAGCTGACCGCTCCCGGGACCTTCGGGCTGCGCTGGGACGACGGCTACGGGCGGATCGGCGCCATCCTGGCCGCGGCCCCCGGCCGGGTCGAGCGGGTGTTCACCAACATCCAAGGGACCGCGCCGCGGGCCGGGGAGCGGTCGGCGGTCGACGGCTACGCCTGGCCGGCCGACCCGTCGGTGGCCGCCGGCCGGCCGGCCCGGGAGATCAGCTACCCCTCGCCGCTCGGGCCGGCACCGGCCTGGCTGGTCGGTGGCCGGCGCGACACCTGGGTCATCCTGGTCCACGGCTACAACGCCGCCCGCAGCGAGACCCTGCGGGCCCTGGCCACCGTGGCCCGGCAGGGCTACCCGGCCCTGGCGATCGGCTACCGCAACGACCCGGGCGCGCCCGACAGCGCCGACGGGCTGCGCCGCTGGGGGGCGACCGAGTGGCGGGACCTGGAGGCGGCGACCCGCTACGCGCTCGACCAGGGCGCCGGCGGGGTGGTCCTGGCCGGCTTCAGCATGGGCGGAGCGGTGGTGACCAGCTTCCTGCTCTCCTCGCCGCTGGCGCCGCGGGTCCGCGGGGTGGTCCTGGACTCGCCGGCCCTGGACCTGGGCGAGGTCATCGACCACGGGGCCACCGACCGGGAGCTGCCGGTGCTCGGGACCCCGGTGCCGCCGGCGCTCACGGTGGCCGCCAAGGGCATCGCCGGGCTCCGCTACGACCTGGACTGGGGCCAGCTCGACTACGTCGACCGGGCCGGGGGGCTGGCCGCGCCCATGCTGGTCTTCCACCAGACCGGCGACCCGACCGTCCCGGTGGCGATCAGCGAGGAGTTGGCCGTGGCCCGCCCCGATCTGGTCACCTTGCAGCGCTTCGCCGGCGACGGTCACGTCCAGTCCTGGAACACCGACCGGGCGCGCTACGAGCGGGCGCTGCGGGCCTTCCTGAACCGGGTGGCGCCGCCGTCGGCCGCCTGAGCGGCGGCCAGCCTGAGGCGGGCGGTCAGGTCGTCGGGCGGCAGCGGCCGGCCGAAGTGGAAGCCCTGGCCGAAGTCGCAGCCCAGCTCGCGCAGGCGCCCCACCTGGTCGGCGTTCTCGACCCCCTCGGCGACCGCCACCACCCCGAGGGTGTGGGCCAGGTTGATGATCGCGGTCACGATGGCCGAGTCCTCCTGGTCGCTGAGGAGCCCGGCCACGAAGTTGCGGTCGATCTTGAGCTCGTCGACCGGGAACCGCTTGAGGTAGGCCAGTGACGAGTAGCCGGTGCCGAAGTCGTCGACGGTCAGGCTGACACCGAGGCTCTTGAGCTCGGTCAGGGCTCCCGAGGTCGACTCGACGTCCTCCATCAGGACCGTCTCGGTGATCTCCAGGTAGACCAGGGCCGGGTCGATGCCGGTCTCGGCCAGGATGTCGGCCACCACCCCGGCCAGGTTGGGGTGGACGAACTGGCGGGCCGACAGGTTGACCTTGATGGCCAGGCGGCGGTTCTCGGCCTGCCAGCTCCGGGCCTGCCGGCAGGCCTCGCGGAGCACGTGGGTGCCGATGGACATGATCAGGCCGGTCTCCTCGGCCAGGGCGATGAACTCCCCCGGCGCGATCAGGCCCCGGTCGGGATGCTCCCAGCGGACCAGGGCCTCGGCCCCGACCGCGCGGCCGCTGCCCAGGCAGTGGATGGGCTGGTACAGGACCCGGAACTCGTTGCGCTCGACCGCCCGGTGCAGCGAGGAGTGCATGGCCAGGCGGCGCTTGGCCCTTGCCCGCATCGCCTGGTCGAACACCTCGCGGCGGTTGCCGCCCCTGGCCTTGGCCCGGTACATGGCGGCGTCGGCGTTCTCGACCAGCGACTCGGGTCGGCTGCGGCTCCCCGAGGCCAGGGCGATGCCGATGCTCATGGTGACGAACACCTCGGCGTCGCCGAGGGGGAACGGGGCGTTGGCCACCTGGGCGACCCGCTCGGCGATGGCCAGGGCGTGGGCCTCGTCGGCGATGTTCTCGCACAGGATGGTGAACTCGTCGCCGCCGAAGCGGGCCACGGTGTCGCCGGGGCGGATGATCTCCTGGAGGCGCTTGCCCAGGGCGACCAGCAGCCGGTCGCCGGCGTCGTGGCCGAGCGAGTCGTTGATGAACTTGAACCGGTCCAGGTCCAGGAACAGCACGGCCACCGAGGAGCGGCTGCGCTGGGTCCGGGCCAGGGCCAGGGCGATCCTGTCCAGGAAGAAGACCCGGTTGGGCAGGCCGGTGAGGGCGTCGTGGGCCGCCTGGTGGGCCAGCTGGGCCTGGGCGTGGCTGCGCTCGATGGCGATGTCGGCCAGGTGGGCGGCCAGCTCGAGCAGGCCCTCCTCGCCCGGGCCGGGGCGGCGGGGCTCGTCGAAGTAGACGGTGAGGACGCCCAGCACCTGGTCGGCGTCGGCGGCGATGATCGGGGTCGACCAGGCGGCCCGGATGCCCCTGGCCAGCGCGACCTGGCGGGACTCGCGCCACAGGGGGTCGCGGGCGACGTCGGCCGAGATCACCGGCTCGCGCCGGAAGGCGGCGGTGCCGCTGGCCCCGGCCTCGGGCCCGATGACCAGGCCGTCGGCCTCGTGGAGGCCGACGTCGATCAAACTTGGCGCGGCAGCCACCGTGAGCGTCTCAGCGACGTCATCAAGCAACAGAATGGCGCAGCGGGCGCCGGCCGCCTCGGCCTCGATGACCTTGGCCAGGGCGTCCAGGGTCTCCATGAGCGGGGCGTCGCGGGCGATCAGGTCCAGCACCTGGGCCTGGCCGGCCAGCTGGCCCTCGGCCCGGGTGCGTTCTGTCACGTCGCGGCAGTTGAACACCACCCCGCCGACCGCCGGGTCGTCGAGCAGGTTGTTGGCCAGGGCCTCGATGTTGCGCCAGGACCCGTCGGCGGCCAGGAAGCGGAAGCCGAACCCGGCGCCCTGGACCAGCCCGGCCAGGTGCTCGCCGAAGCGGGCGCGGACGTCGCCGACGTCGTCGGGGTGGATCAGCTCGAACACGTTCTGCCCGACCCGGGCGTCCTCGCGGTAGCCGAGCATGCGCCGGAAGGCCGGGCTGGCGTAGGTGATGCCGCCGCCGGCGTCGAGCACGATCACCATGTGGGAGGAGTTCTGGACCAGGGCCCGGAAGCGGGCCGCCGAGTCCCGCAGGGCCTTCTCGGCCCGCTTGAGCTCCAGCTCCTTGGTGATGTCGCGGGAGGTCAGGATGAGGCGGCGGGGGTGGCCGTCGACCGCCGGGACGCGGGTCCAGGAGCAGTTCAGCCAGCAGGCCTCGCCGTTGGGCCGCAGCACCTCGACCACGTTGGGCAGGGGCCCCTCCTCGTCGGCCCAGCGGTCCAGCTGGACCTCGCGGCCGGCCACGTCCCGGGGCCGCAGCCGGGCCAGGCCGCGGGAGCCGACCATGTCGGCCGAGCGGTAGCCGGTGATCTCCTCGAACCCCGGGTTCCAGCTGGACACGGTGCCGTCCGGGTCCAGGGCGGCGATCCCGTCCGAGGTGTGCTCGACGATCTCCGACAGCTTGGTCCGCTCCTCCAGGATCGCCTCCAGCAGCTCGCCCTTCTCGATGGCCGTGCCGACCTCGGCGGCCAGGGCGTCGAGGACGGCCAGCTCGCCCTCCTCGAAGCCCTCGAAGCCGGTGCGGTTGTAGGTGCACAGCACCCCGATGACCTTCCCCTCGGCCCGCACGGGGGCGGCCAGGCAGTCCCGCCAGCCCTCCTCCCGCAGCCGCCTCGGCAGCTCCTGATCGCCGTCGCCCGCGGTCACCCGGACCGCCTTGCCGGTCCGCATCAAGGCCGCGGCCAGCGTCTCCCGGCCGGCCTGCTCGACCCGCCGGTCCTCGCCGGGATGGTGGTTACGGCTGCGTTGGACCGCCCGGCTGCCTTCCTGAACGATCACGAGTTCGGCCACCTCGGACTCGAAGCAGCGCCGCACCTCGGCCAGGAAGTCAGGGATGGCGTCACGGGGGTCCATGGGGACGCCGAGCGCATGGGTGGCGAGCTGCATGCCGGCCAGGCGGGCCCGGTCGGCCCTGACGCTGCCGTAGGCCCGGGTCGCCCAGTAGAGGCTGGCCAGCGGGATGAAGAAGACCGGCAAGGCCAGTGGCGCCCATTCCAGGGTGGCCACCAGGAGCACCCCAAAGGCCAGGTTGACCAGGGTGACCACCACGCCTTCGGGGATGATGCCCTTGGCCGTGTCCACCAGCGCCTCGGTGAAGGGCAGCCGCTGGTCCAGGCCGAGCACGCCGACCAGGGCCAGGAAGTTGGCCACCGACAGGGTCAGCATGGCCACCACGAGCGCCGGCAGGTCGCGGGCGGAGGGCTCGGTCCCGTCCCGGAGCAGCTCCAGTACCAGGCTGCCGACGGAGGTCGCGAACATCCACTGGGCGACGTTGAAGGCGGCCTTGCGGGGGTGGATGCGCCGGGCGCTCTCGGCCAGGACCTGGGCGACGCCGGCCATGACCACCGCGACCAGGCCGGGCAGGACGAACACGACCGTGGCCAGCACCGCCTCGAACAGGTCGAGCGACGCGCTGCCCCGCCGGTACTGGTACTTGAGCTCGGCGTACCCGGCGACGACCAGGATGGTCATCAGCCCGCCGACCTCGATCCAGGGCCGGGGCTGGAGCGCGCCGGCCACGTCGGTGGCGAGCCTGCCCAGCGTCAGCCCGAGCAGCCCCAGCAGCAGGCTGTAGAGGGGGACGACGAAGGAGAAGGAGCGCGTGGGCTCCCCCTCCTTCGCCCCCCGCTTGGCCTGGTCCACGCAGGGCTACTCCCAGGCGCCGTACCAGGCCGACCCGGGCAAGCTCGACCCGTACGACTCGTCCTGCTGGTCGCCGTACCAGCTGGAGCCCCGCCACTTGTACCCCGGCCAGTCGTTGCCGTACCAGCTCACCCGGTTCCAGCGGTGGACCTCCCAGGTGGAGAGGTACCAGCTGGAGGGGACCCATTGGGCGCCGGTGTAGCCGCCGGGGTTCCAGAGCAGCAGCTGGGCGGTCAGGCTGACCCCCAGGGTCGGGCCGAGGATGCTGCCCTGCGGGTCGTTGAGCCTGACCTGGACCGAGCCGCGGCTCAGGGCCAGGCTGCCCTGGCCGTTGGAGCGGGCCAGACCCTGGTTGGCCAGGCCGGGCGGGGCCGAGAAGGCGGCGGCGCTGGCGTCGACCACCCCGGCCCCCACGGCCATCGGGTCGTTCGAGGCGGCGTCCCTGGCCGTGGCCACCAGGGCGTGCTTGACCCGGTCGGGGGTGACGCCCGGGTTGGCCTGGAGCATCAGGGCGGCCGCGCCCGAGACGACCCCGGTGGCCATGGAGGTGCCGCTCCCCTGCCGGTAGGACCCGTCGACGTAGTTGGGGAACCGGGTGTCGATGGTGCTGCCGGGGGCCCGCAGCGAGACCACGTGGGCGCCGGGGGCGGCCAGGTCCGGCTTGGCCAGCCCGTGGGCGGTCGGCCCGCGGCCGGAGAAGTCGGGCAGCCGGTCGTCGCTGACCGACACGGTGCCGCGGTCGTCGGTGGCCCCGACGGTGATCACCCAGGGGTCGTCGGCCGGCTTGGTGATGGTCCCGGCGCTTGGGCCCTCGTTGCTGGCCGCCACGACCACGGTCATGCCGGCCTCCCAGGCCCGCTCGACGGCGTAGTTGAGCGGGTCGGTCTTCCAGTCCTGGGTGGAGTCGGTGCCCAGGCTGAGGTTGAGCACCCGGATGTTGTACTGGTCCTTGAAGGAGACCACCCACTGGATGGCGGCCAGGATGTTGCTGACGTCGGCCGAGCCGTCGGCCCCGGCGGCCTTGACCGACAGGATGCTGGCCTCGGGGGCCACGCCCTTCCACTTGCCGCCCGAGCTGGCCCCGTTGCCGGCGACCAGGCCGGCGATGAAGGTGCCGTGCCCGTAGCGGTCGTTGCAGTCCAGCTCGCCCGAGAGGTTCTTGCACGGCTCGGTGCGGCCGGTCTGGTCGTTGCGCACCTGGACCAGCCGGCCGGCCAGGTCGGGCAGGCCGGGCGCGACCCCGGTGTCGAGCACGGCCACGGTGACCCCGCGGCCGGTGATGCCCCGCTTCCAGGCGGTGTCGGCCTTGACTACCTTGGGGTAGACCGACTTGATGGTGCTGTCGCTGGCGGCACCCTGGACCCCGACCTCGTCGTCCGGGGTGACCGCCCGGACCCCGGCCAGCCTGGCCAGGGCGTCGACCGCGGCCGCGGGCACGGTGGCCGCGAACCCGGAGACGATCGGCAGCGCCCTGGTGACCCGGCCGCCGAGCCGCCGCACGGCCAGCTCGGGCGCCGGGTCGGCGGCCGTGGTCTTCTGCACGATGATCTGGACGGGATCGGCCGTCACAGGCTGGGCCGTCGTCCCCCTCGGGACGGCTCCCATCCCGGTGGCCAGCATCAGCACCGCCAGCGCGGCAACGACCAGCACCCTTCCGCGCCGCAGCACGAACGAACCGACGATCACCACTGCCCTCCCCTGTGCTCGTACCCACCCTCGAAGGCGACCGCGACATAGCGTACGGATGGCCTAGTCGGCGTAAATACCCTCCCAGAAACCTACTGCTATTTACGCAGATTTCTGACAACCATTCTCGCCGAGCCTCGTGATCCCGCCGTGCCGTAGGCTCTGCCCATGCCCAGCCCGACCACCGACGGCACCGGCCCCCGGCGCGAGGACCCGCCCCTGGTCACCGGGGCGGCGACCTTCTGCGACGACCTGGCCCCGCCGGCGGCGCTGCAGGCCGTGTTCGTGCGGGCGCCGCTGGCCCACGGCCGGATCCTGGCCATCGACCCGGCCCCGGCGGCCGCGATGCCCGGGGTGGCCGGCGTCTTCACCGCCGCCGACCTCGACCTGCCCCCGATGCCGGCCAGCGGGGCGCCGGCCGCCATGGCCCGCCCGGTGCTGGCCACCGGCACCGTCCGCTTCCTGGGGGAGGCGGTGGCGGTGGTGGTGGCGACCACGCGGGCCCAGGCGATCGACGCCGCCGAGGCCGTGGAGGTCGACTACGAGCCGCTGGAGGTGGTCACCGACCCGCGGGCGGCGCTGGCCTCCGGCGCCCCCCGGCTGTCGCCGAGAGCGGCAACCTGGCCCGGGAGCGCCCCTGGCCGGAGCCGTCACGAGCCCTGGAGGGGGCCGAGGTGGTGGTCAGGGGCCGGTTCGTCAACCAGCGGGTGGCCGCGGCCCCGATCGAGCCCAACGCCGCTGTGGCCGTCCCCCACCCCGACGGCGGCGGCCTCACCCTGTACGCCCCCGCCCAGGCCCCGTTCTGGACCCGCGACACGGTCGCCGACGCGCTCGGCCTGCCCCCCGACCGGGTCCGGGTGGTCGTCCCGGCGGTCGGCGGGGCCTTCGGGGCCCGTATCCACCCCTATCCCGAGCAGGTGGCGGTGGCCGCCCTGGCCTGGCGGCTTCACCGCCCGGTCCGCTATGCCGAGAGCCGCTCGGAGACCATGCTGTCCATGACTCACGGCCGGGCCCAGGTCCAGGAGGTCGAGCTGGCCGCGACCCGGGACGGCCGCATCACCGGCCTGCGGGCCCGGCTGCTGGCCGACGGCGGCGCCTACCCGGCCGAGGCGACCTCGATGCCGTCCTCGACCCGCTACATGGCCTCGGGCGTCTACCGGATCGCCAAGGTCGAGGTGGCCTGGGCGTGCGCGGCCACCAACACCACCCCGGTGGCCGCCTACCGGGGCGCCGGCCGGCCCGAGGCCACGGCCATGGTCGAGCGGGCGGTCGACCTGCTGGCGGCCAGGCTCGGCATGGACCCGGCCGAGCTGCGGCGGCGCAACCTGATCCCGGCCCGGGCGTTCCCGTACACCACGGCCACCCGGGCCCGCTACGACACGGGCGACTACCATGAGGCCCTGGACCGGGTGCTGGCCGCTGCCGGCTACGACGACCTCCGGGCCACCCAGGCCGCCCGCCGCCAGCGGGGCGAGCTCCGCCAGCTCGGCATCGGCCTCTCGGTGTACGTCGAGGTCACCGGGTTCTCCCCCGAGTACGGCGCGGTCGCGGTCGAGCCGGACGGCCGGGTCACCGCCCGGACCGGCGTCACCCCCACCGGCCAGGGCCACGAGACGGCCTTCGCCCAGCTGGTCGCGGACAGGCTCGGGGTCGAGGCCGACCAGGTCGGCGTCGTCCACTCCGACACCTTCGCCGTGCCCCGGGGCGAGGGGACCATGGGGTCGCGGTCGCTCCAGGTCGGCGGCAGTGCCGTGGCCCAGGCGGCCACCCAGGTCCTGGACAAGGCTCGGGCCCTGGCCGCCCACCTGCTGGAGGCACCGGCCGAGGACGTGGCCGTGTTCCCTGGCGAGGGCCTGGGGGTGGCCGGCGCCCCGTCGACCGCCCTGAGCTGGGCCGAGCTGGCGGCGGCGGCCGCCGACCCCGACCGGCGGCCGCCGGGCATGGACGCCGGCCTGGAGGCGGCCGTCGACTTCAAGCTCGAGCGCAGCACCTTCCCCTTCGGCGCGCATGTGGCCGTGTGCGAGGTCGACACCGAGACCGGCCAGGCCCGGCTGCTGCGGCATGTGGCCGTCGACGACTGCGGCCGGGTCCACAACCCGATGCTGGCCGAGGGGCAGGTGCACGGGGGGATCGCCCAGGGGGTCGCCCAGGCCCTGTTCGAGGAGGTCGGCTACGACGCCGACGGCAACTGCCTGCACGGCAACCTGGCCAGCTACGCCATGCCGAGCCCCCCCGACCTGCCGGCCTTCGAGACGCAACGCATGGAGACCCCGACCCCCCTGAACCCCTTGGGGGTCAAGGGGATCGGCGAGTCGGGGACCATCGGGGCGACCCCGGCGGTCCAGAACGCGGTCGTCGACGCCCTCTCGCACCTGGGCGTGACCCACATCGACATGCCACTGACGCCCGAGCGGGTGTGGCGGGCGATCCAGGCCGCCAGAGGAGAGGTCTAGCCGCGCTGGAGGCCGACCTCGGTCGCCGACGGGCGGCGGGTGGCCAGCTCGTGCTGCATGGCAAAGGTGGCCGCCTCCAGCTTGGAGTGCATCTCCAGCTTCTGGAGGATGTTCTGCACGTGGGTGCGGACGGTGTGGGGGCTGATGTAGAGCTCGCGGCCGATCTGGGCGTTGCTCCAGCCGCGGCCGAGCAGGGCCAGCACCTCCCGCTCCCGCGGGGACAGCCGGTTGAGAGGGGCGTCGGTGGCCCGGTCGCCCATGTCCAGGAGCCGGCGGAACAGCTGGGGCAGCATCGCCCTCGGGACCACGCCCTCCCCGTCCAGCACCGCCTGGACGGCCCG
>DATABK010000527.1:0-5413 GCA_036259695.1 Actinomycetes bacterium
CCACCCTGCCCGGGCGGGCCGGTGGCTACGGCCACAGCTTCGCCTTCGGCACCGGCAGCGCCATGCACATCGAGACCAGCGCCACCCGGTTCGCGGTCGACCGCAGCCCCGGCGCCCAGCCCGGGCAGCCTGGCCCGCCTGGAGCGGCTGCGCGCCCTGGTCACCGAGCGCTCCCCGGCCACCCCGGCGGCCATCGGGGAGATCCTGGCCGACCACGGCGGCGGCGCGCCCCAGACGATCTGCGAGCACGGACGGGACGACCCGGCCGACGAGGCGTCGGCGATCGTCTTCTCGATGATCTGCGACCTCGACCTGGGACGGATGTGGGTGGCGCCGGGCAGCCCGTGCGTCACCCCGTACGAGGAGGTGGACCTGGCCGGTGTGGTCTGACAGCGGGCCCCTGCGCTACGAGCGGCTGACCTGGCCGGAGGTGCGGCGGGCGGCCGGCCAGGACCGGGTCGCCCTGGTCCCGGTGGCCACCCTGGAGGACCACGGCCCCCACCTGCCGGTCGACACCGATCTGCGGATCGTGTCCGAGATCTGCGAGCGGGCCGCGGCCCGGGCGTCGGACCGGGTGGTGCTGCTGCCGGCCATCCCCCACGGCTACGACCCCCACCACATGGACTTCCCGGGGGCCATCACCATCGGCTGGGACACCTTCGTCCGCTACTGCACCGACGTCGGCCGCTCCCTGGCCCACCACGGGTTCAAGCGGATGCTGTTCCTCAACGGCCACGGCTCCAACCAGAACCTGGTCGAGACGGCGGCCCGCCTGGTCATGGTCGACCGGCCCGAGGTGCTGGCCGCGGCCGCCTTCTACCTGGCCAGCCCGGAGGCGTTCGAGGTCATCGACCGGGTCCGGTCCTCGACCAGGGGCGGGATGGCCCACGCCTGCGAGCTGGAGACCTCGATCTACCTGGCCATCGACCCGGGCGCGGTGGCCATGGAGCTGGCCGTGGACGAGCGCTCCTACCCCGAGGGCGAGCACGCCTGGCTGGACTGGTCGGACGGGCCGCTGAAGCTGATGCCGTGGTGGTCGTCCTTCAGCCGCTCCGGGGTCCAGGGCGACGCCACCCTGGGCACGGCCGCCAAGGGCGAGGCCCTGCTGGAGGCGGCGGTCGCCGAGTGCCTGGCCTACGTCGACGAGCTCCTGAGCAAGCCGCTGCCGGAGCGGCGCCCGCCGGCTACTGGTAGTTGATGACCCGCGGGACCGGCTTGAGCTTGAGGACCTCGCGCGGGGCCATGAGGTCGACGTCGTTCTTGTAGAACAGCTTCAGCCCGGGGTGGAAGCGCCGGTCGCGGGTGTAGGAGCGGTAGTCCTCGAGCTTGGCCGAGCGGACCCCGAAGCCGTCGGCGTTCCAGGTCATGGCCAGGCCGGGACGGATGGCGATCTTGGCCTTGTCGCTGATCATGCTGTCGCGGAACTGGTGGACCATGAACAGCTTCTGGGGCAGCCGGTGGCGCTTGACGATCCCGGCCACATAGGCCGAGGCCCGGTTGATGGCGGCGGCGTCGGTCCGCCCCAGCTGCCTGCCCGGCACCTGGCCGGGGCCCATGGCGAACTCGGGGTCGAGGGCGACCCCGACGTCTGGCTGGCGCAGGTACGGCTCCCAGTGGCGCAGGGCGCGCACGAAGTCCTCCCGGCCCGGCTGGACGTCGAGCACCAGCAGCCCGTCGATCTTGCGGACCGCCTTGAGGTAGGACCGGACGATCGCGTCCTCCTGGTGGGTCCGGTAGAGGCCGCTCGGGGTCGGGAACGGGTGGGCGACGGTGGCGATGAGCTCGAACATCGGCATCACCGGGTGGCCGGGCGTGGCGTAGGGGCGGGCCACCTTGAGGAGGCGCCTGGCGACCACGTCGGGCGGCCCGGCGCCGAGCACGTCCAGGTTCTGCATGCCGTAGAAGCCGACCACCCGGTAGCGGGGGAACAGCTGGCGGCCGCCCCGGGGCAGCTCCGGCGCGGGCGGGAGGGTCGTGGTCGTGGCCAGGGTGGTGGCCGGCCCGCCACTCGGGGCCTGACCGGGAGCGGCCACCGGGGCCGGGTCACGAGCCGACGCCGGGCCGGGGTCCCTGCCGATGGCCAGCCCGACGGCGGCAGCGGCCGCGGCCACGGCCAGCACCGCGGCGATCGTGGCCAGCAGCCGGCGGCGGCGCCCTCCGGTCCGGCCGGCCTGCTCCTGACGGCGCGCCGTTCTCGTGTCCATTGCCGCCGCTTTCCGTCTCGGCGTCCTCCGATCGGTTGCGCACGATATCCAGGAACCACCCAGCCTGGCCAATCCGGGAGGTCTGGGGCACGCGCGCCGCTGCCGGGGCCGGCCCGGTGTGGGACGATGCCCGCTGTGATCGGGGCGACCAGGTTCGGCCGGCAGCTGCCGAGCGGCGGCTGCGTCGGCGTCCCCGCCCCGGCCAGCCCCTGGGAGAGCCGCTCCGACCTGCTCCGCGGGGTCGAATGGTGGCAGGCCCGCGGCTACCGGGTGAAGCTGGCCGACGGCATCGAGGCCCGCGACAGCTACGTCGCCGGTGACCCCAAGAGCCGGGCCCGCGACCTGGAGGCGATGTTCGCCGACCCCGAGGTCGACGTGGTCCAGTGCCTGACCGGCGGGTTCGGGTCGATGCAGCTGGTCCCCCACCTCGACTTCCAGCTGATCGCCGAGCACCCCAAGGCGTTCTGCGGCTACTCCGACATCACCGCCCTGCACGTCGCCCTGCGCCAGCGGGCCGGGCTGGCCACCTTCTACGGCCCCCACCTGATGACCATGGGCTCGACCGAGGCCAGCGACTTCACCCGCGACCGGCTGCTCGGCGTCCTGCGGGGCGACGGCACCGGCCCCGTCCCGGCCGACCCCGACGATCCCTTCCTCCGCCCGATCCGGGGCGGCCGGGCCACCGGCCCCCTGGCCGGCGGCGACCTGTGGCTGCTGCTCCAGACCATGGGCACCCCCTGGGAGATCGAGCTCGGGGGGGCGATCCTGTTCTTCGAGGAGTACGACGCGCCGCCCTGGTACGTCGACGGCATGCTCACCCAGCTGGCCCAGGCCGGGAAGCTCGGCGGGGTCGCCGGGGTGGCCGTCGGCCAGCTGGAACGGTGCGAGTGGAGCGAGCAGCGCCCCGAGTGGCCCCGGACCAAGTCGCTCGAGCAGGTCCTGGAGGAGCACCTGGAGCCCCTCGGGGTCCCGGTCCTGTACCGGCTGCCCATCGGCCACGCCAAGCACCTGGCCACCCTCCCCCTTGGCGTGACCGCGACCCTGGACGCCGACGCCCGCACCCTGACCGTCGACCAGCCGGCCCTGCGTCCTCCGGCGGGCTAGTGGCCGAGGCCCTGACCCAGGGCCGGGCGGCCGTTGCCGGGCGGGCCTGGGCCGAGGCCTACGAGCGGCTGGCCGCCGCCGACCGGGAGGCCCCGCTGGCGCCCGTCGCCCTGGAACCGACCTGGCCGCCCTGGCCCGCATGGGCGCCGGCCGGGCCCTGATCCGGCTGGGCCGGACGGGCCCGGGACGGCCCTGCTGGACGAGGTGATGGTGGCCGTCGAGACCGGCCAGCTGTCGCCGATGGTCGTCGGCGACGTCTACTGCCGCGTCCTCGAGGGCTGCCAGGAGCTGTTCGACCTGCGCCGGGCCCGGCAGTGGACGGACGTGCTGACCAGCTGGTGCGCCACCCGTTCCGGCGGTGGGTCCGCGACGGCTGGGCGGGCTGCGGCCCTTCTCGACCGGGGCCAACTACGTCGACTTCCAGACCGCCGACGAGGGCGACGACCGGGTGCGGGCGACCTACGGGGCCAACTACGTACGACCGGCTGGTCGAGGTCAAGCGCCGCTACGACCCGGACAACTGTTCCAGGGCAACCGCAACATCCGCCCCTGAGGCGGCGCCGGTCAGCCCAGGTCGAGGGACGGGTCGGCGTGGACCGGCTCGCCCTCGACCAGGGTGGCCAGGACCCGGGCGGCGCCGATGGGGCCGGCGGCCGCATCGAACGGGTCGCGGTCCAGGACGGCCAGGTCGGCCAGCTTGCCCGGGGAGACCGTGCCGGTCCCGGCCTCCAGGCGCAGGGCGTAGGCCGACCCGGAGGTGAAGGCGGCCAGGGCGGTGGGCAGGTCCACCCGCTCGTCGGGGAGGAACGGCTCGGCGCCGGGGTCGTCGGGCGTCAGCCGGTGGACCGCGACCTCGATCTCCTCCAGCGGGTTGGCGGTGGACACCGTCCAGTCGCTGCCGAAGGCCAGCACCGCCCCGGCCCGGCGGAGGCTGGCCCACGGGTACTGCCAGCCGGCCCGCTCGGGCGACAGGAACGGCAGGGTCAGCTCGCGCATGTAGCCGTCCAGGCAGGACCAGTAGGGCTGGGCGTTGGCGACCACCCCGAGGCGGCGGAACCGGGGGCGGTCGGCCGGGTGGACGAACTGGAGGTGGGCGATCTGGTGGCGGGCGTCGCGGCGGCCGTTGGCGGCGGCCGCGGCCTCGAAGGCGTCCAGGGTGTCGCGCACGGCCCGGTCGCCGATGGCGTGGACGTGGACGTCGAAGCCCTCGCCGTCCAGGGCGGTGACCACCTCGGCCAGCTCCTCGGGGCCGAGCATGCCGATCCCTGCGTTGCCGGTGGGGCGGCCGTCGCCGTCCAGGTAGGGCTCGAGCATGGCCGCGGTCCGGTTCTCGAACACCCCGTCGGCGAAGATCTTGACCGCGCCGGCCCGCAGCCGCCCGATGGTGCCGGCCGCCCGGCGCTCGGCCAGGCCGGGGAGCTGGGCCGGGCCGGCCTCGACCTCCCAGCGGAGGGCGGCCACGGCCCGGCCGGTGAGCCGGCCGGCCACGGCCACGGCCCGGTAGGCGGCCAGCATCTCCGGTTCGACGGCCGCGTCCTGCCAGGCGGTGACGCCCAGGCGGTGCAGGTGGGCCTGGCCGCGCTCGACGGCCGCCTCCCACTCGGCCGGGCCGGGCTCGGGGGCGAGGTCGCCGACCAGGTCCATGGCCGCCTCGTGGAGGGTGCCGGTGGGCTCGCCGGCGGCGTCGCGCTCGATCCGCCCCCGGGGCGGGTCCGGGGTGGCCCGGGTGACGCCGGCCAGCTCGAGGGCGCGGCGGTTGACCCAGGCGCTGTGGCCGTCGGTGGACTCGAGCAGCACCGGCCGGTCGGTCACGACCGCGTCCAGGGTGGCCGCGTGCGGGCCGGCGGTCCCGAAGGCGTCCATGACCCAGCCGCCGCCCAGCACCCAGGGGACCTCGGGATGGCCGGCGGCGTAGGTGGCCACGGCGGCCGGGTACGCCGCCGGCTCGACCCCGTGGAGGTCGCACCGGGCGAGCTCGAGGCCGCCGGCGGCGGTGTGGACGTGGGCGTCGGCGAACCCGGGCACGACCAGCCCGCCGTCCAGCCGCAGCACCCGGGTGGCCGGGTCACGGAGGGCGGCCACCTCCGGTTCGGGGCCGGCGGCGG
>DATABK010000528.1:0-2009 GCA_036259695.1 Actinomycetes bacterium
GCCCGGCCACGTCGTCCGGGGCGGCCGACCGCCGTCCGGCCGGCGCGGCCGTCCAGGGCGCCCCGCCGGCCCGGCCGGCGGACCGGTCGCCTCGGCAGTGGCCCGGCTGGCCAGGGACCGCCAGTAGCGGCCGGCCCCCGGGTCGTCGGCCGGCAGGCCGACCTCACAGAACCACCGGACCGCCGACCCGTACAGCTTCAGCTGGTCGGTGGCCTGGTTGGCCCCGGTGCCGCGCAGCTCGGGCGGCCGGTCCGCGGTCAGCACCAGCAGCGGCGTCCGGGCCAGGTCGGCCTCCAGCACCGCCGGGTGGAAGTTGGCCGCGGCCGTCCCCGAGGTGCACAGCACCACCACCGCCCGCCCCGACCGCTTGGCCGCCCCCAGGGCGAAGAACGCCGCCGACCGCTCGTCCAGGTGCACATGGACCCTGATCCCCGGATGCTCGGCCAAGGCCAGCGCCAACGGCGCCGACCGCGACCCCGGGGCCACACAGGCATCGGTCACCCCCGCCCTGACCAGCTCATCGACCAGCGTCAGGGCAAACCGCCGCCCCGCCCCACTCACGCTAGGCTCCCGGCATGGAACGGGTGGTGCTGGTGCATGGGTTCACCCAGACGCACGCCTCCTGGGGAGTGGTGGCCGAACGGCTGGCCGGGCGGTTCGAGGTGGTCAGGGTCGACCTGCCCGGGCATGGGCGGTCGGGCGACGTCAGGGTCGGGTTCGAGGAGGCGGCGGGGCTGGTCGGGGAGGCTGGGGGCGTGGCGGCGTACGTCGGCTACTCCCTCGGGGGGCGGCTGTGCCTTCGCCTTGCCCTGGACCGGCCCGACCTGGTGGCGGCGCTGGTCCTGATCGGGGGGTCGCCGGGGATCGCCGACCCCCGGGGGCGGGCCGAGCGGCGCGCGGCCGACGAGGCCCTGGCCCGGCGGATCGAGCGGGACGGGGTGGAGGCGTTCCTGGACGCCTGGCTGGCCGGGCCACTGTTCGCCACCTTGCCGGCGGAGGCGGCGGGGCGGGAGGAGCGGCTGGCCAACACCGCCGAGGGGCTGGCCTCGGCGCTGCGGCGGCTCGGGACCGGGGCCCAGGAGCCGCTCTGGGACCGCCTGGGTGAGCTGCGGCCGCCGGTCCTGCTGGTGGCGGGGGAGCTCGACGCCAAGTTCGCCGGGATCGCCCGGGAGATGGCGGCCGCCATCGGCCCGGCCGCCCGGGTCGCGCTGATCCCGGGGGCCGGCCACGCCGCCCACCTCGAACGGCCGGCCGAGACGGCCGCGCTGGTCGAGGAGTTCCTGGCCTCCCGCGCCTGACCCGCTCACGACACCCACAACCCCGCGGCCAGCAGCAGGCTCACCACCAGCTGGAGCCTGGCCGTGGCCCCCAGGGCGGCGATCAGGCCCGGGCCGTCGCTGCGGCCCCGGACCAGGCGGACCGGCGCCACGGCCAGGGGAACGGCGGCCAGGGTGACCAGGACCGGGGGCCGGGCCAGGCCGAGCAGGGCGGCGGTGGCGAACATGGCCGCGACCACGGCACAGAACAGGTCGCGGGACCGGGAGCGGCCGAGGCGGACGGCAAGGGTGCGCTTGCCGGCCAGGCGGTCGCCGTCGATGTCGCGGACGTTGTTGGCCAGCAGGATCGCCACCGCCCCCAGCCCGACCACCACCGAGGCGGCCACGGCCACCCCCGGGACCCGCTCCAGCTGCACGTACGCCGACCCGCAGGTCGCCACCACCCCGAAGAAGGCCAGCACGGCCAGTTCCCCGAAGCCCGAGTAGCCGTAGGGTCGCGGCCCCCCGGTGTAGAGCACGGCGGCGGCGATGGCGGCCGCCCCGACCAGCAGCAACCGGAGATCCACGGCCACGGCCAGGGCCAGCCCGGCCACGGCGGCGACGGCGAACGCGACCGCGGCGGCCCGCCGGACGGCGGCCGGGGCGGCCAGGCCGGCGGCGGTCAGGCGGACCGGGCCCAGGCGGGCCGGGGTGTCGGCGCCGCGGAGGCCGTCGGAGTAGTCGTTGGCGTAG
>DATABK010000529.1:0-13042 GCA_036259695.1 Actinomycetes bacterium
GGGTTGGAGGACGTCGCCCTCTGGCACGAGCGCGACATCTCCCACTCGGCCGTGGAGCGGGTCGTCCTCCCCGACGCCTGCTGCGTCCTCGACTACGCCCTGGAGCGGGCCCACTGGCTGGTCGCCGGCCTGCGGATCTTCCCCGAGCGGATGCGGGCCAACCTCGAGGCCTCGGGCGGGCTCGCCGGGTCCTCGGCCGCCCTGCTGGCCCTGGTCGACGCCGGCTGGAGGAGGGAGGACGCCTACGCCACCGTTCAACGGGCGGCCATGGCCGCCTGGGAAGGCAAGGGCGGCTTCCGCGACCTGCTCCTGGCCGAGCCGGGCGTAGCCGACGCCCTCACCGAGGGCGCCCTGGACGCCGCGATCGACCCGGCCCGGTTCGTGGCGGGGGCCGGTCCCACCTTCGAGCGATTGGAGGCGCTACGGTGAGCGAGCTCATGGCGCCCGAGGGGCTCCGGCATCTCGGCTCCGGGAAAGTGCGCGACCTGTACGAGGTCGACGACGGCCACCTGCTGCTGGTGGCCAGCGACCGCATCTCAGCCTTTGACGTGGTGCTGGACGACCCGGTACCGGGCAAGGGCGAGGTCCTGACCGCCCTGACCGTGTTCTGGCTGGATCTGCTCGCCGACCTGGTCCCCAACCACCTGGCCGGCTGGCGGGCGTCCGAGCTGCCCCCGGCCGCCCGCCACCTGGCCGGCCGGGCCATGCTGGTCCGGCGGCTGGAGATGGTCCCGTTCGAGTGCGTGGCCCGCGGCTACCTGGTCGGGTCGGGGTGGAAGGACTACCAGGTCACCGGGGCCGTCTGCGGCATCCCCCTGCCGCCGGGGCTACGCCAGGCCGACCGGCTGCCCGAGCCGATCTTCACCCCGGCGACCAAGGCCGAGACCGGCCACGACGAGAACGTGTCCGAGGCGCAGGTGGCCGAGGCGCTCGGCCCCGAACTGTCCGGCCGCCTGCGTGACCTCACCCTCGAGGTCTACCGCCGGGGGGCCGAGCACGCGGCCCGGCGGGGGATCCTCCTGGCCGACACCAAGCTCGAGTTCGGGCTCCACGGCGAGCAGGTGGTCCTGGCCGACGAGGTCCTGACCCCCGACTCGTCCCGGTTCTGGCCGGCCGGCGGCTGGTCACCCGGCCACTCCCCGCCGTCGTTCGACAAGCAGTACGTCCGCGACTGGCTCCAGGACCAGTCCTGGGACCAGCAGCCCCCGGCCCCGGCCCTCCCGCCCGACGTGGTCGCCGGCACCGCCGCCCGCTACCGCGAGGCCTACGAGCGGCTCGCCGGCCGGCCCCTTGACGCCTGGCTGGCCGAGGCCAGGGGCTAGCCGGTCAGATCGGTGGAGCTCTGGCTGATCAGGCACGGGGAGACCGAGTGGTCGCGGGCGCGGCGGCACACCGGCCGCACCGACCTGCCCCTCAGCCCGGCCGGCGAGGCCGAGGCCCGGGCGCTCGGCGAGCACCTGGGCGGCCTGGAGGTCGACCGGGTCCTGTCCAGCCCCCTGACCCGGGCCAGGGCCACCGCCGAGCTGGCCGGGTTCGGCGACCGGGTCGAGCTGACCGACGCCCTGCTCGAGTTCGACTACGGCGACTACGAGGGCCTCACCACCCCCGAGATCCGCTCATCGCGCCCTGGCTGGGACCTGTTCCGCGACGGCTGCCCGGGTGGCGAGACGGTCGAGGCCGCCGCCGCCCGCGCTCAGAAGCTGCTGGACGGCCTGACCGACGGCGAGGGCCGGATCATGCTGTTCTCCCACGGCCACCAGCTCCGCATCCTCACCACCTGCTACCTCGGTCTCCCCCCCGACGCCGCCCGCCACCTGTTCCTGGGCACGGCCAGCCTCTCGGTCCTCGGCACCGAGCACGAGTGGCCGGCCATCCTCCTCTGGAACGAGCAGGAAGGCTCCGGCGCCCAGACCGCCGAGTCCGGCACCACCGGCTGGCGCGGCGTCCCGGCATGACCGGGTTCCCGGACGACCCGGCGCGGGCCGCGGCCGTGGCCGTCGCCCGCCAGCGGATCGAGCCGGGCATGACCATCGGGCTGGGGTCGGGCCGGGCCGTGTTCGCCCTGATCGACCTGCTCGCCACCACCTGGCCGGGCCCACGGCCCCTGCGGGCGGTGGCCGCCTCCTCCAGGACCGAGGCCAGAGCCAGGGCGGCCGGCATCGAGCTGGTCGGCCTGGACGACGACCGCACCCTCGACCTGGCCGTCGACGGCGCCGACGAGGTCGACCCCGACCTCCACCTCCTCAAGGGCGGCGGCGGCGCCCTCCTCCGCGAGAAGCTGGTCATCGCCGCCGCCCGTCACGTGGTGATCGTCGCCGAGTCCCCCAAGCTCGTCCCCCGCCTCGGCACCACCAAGGCCCTGCCCGTCGAGGTCGTCCGGTTCGCCTGGCCCTCCACTCGCACCCGCCTCCTCGACCTGCTCCCCGCCGCCACCCTCCGCCGCACCCCCGAAGGCGACCCCGTGGTCACCGACGAGGGTCACCACCTCCTCGACTGCGACCTCCCCGACACCGACCTCCCCACCCTGGCCACCGCCCTGAAGTCCACGCTGGGCGTGGTCGAGCACGGCCTCTTCCTCGACCAGGCCGACGAAGCCTTCCTCGGCCACCCCGACGGCACGGTGCAGACCCTCGCCCGCTGACCTGCCGGGGGCCGCAGCTACCGCTCGTCCGCTGAGCCCTGCTCCCGGCGGATGCGGGCTTCGGCGCGGGCTCGGACGCGGTTCATGATCGCGGTGCCGGGGATGGCGGCGAGGATGAGGGCGGTGGGGCCCCAGAGGTAGGTGGGGAGGGGGGAGGTGACCAGCATGGCGAGGAGCAGGGCACCGAGCATCAGGGCGAGGTCGCGGGGGCTGCGGAGGGCCTCACGGAGGAGGGTGGGCATGGGGACCGGGACCGAGGGTGGGGCGGACTGGCGGGCGGCGGCGACGGCTTCGCGGCGTTGTCTCAGGAGCTGACGCGGCGAAGGACGACGGCGCCATTGTGGCCGCCCAGACCCATCGAGTTCGAGATGGCCACGTCGATCCGGGCCTCCCGGCTCTTCAGGGGTACGTAGTCGAGGTCGCATGCTGGGTCCGGGTCCTCGAGGTTGATGGTCGGGGGCAGGACCTGGTCGCGCAGGGCGAGCGCGCTCGCGATCGCCTCGAGGGCGCCGGCCGCGCCGAACAGGTGGCCGGTCATGGACTTGGTCGAGGAGACGGCCAGCTCGTCGGCGTGGGCCCCGAAGGCCTGGCGGATGGCCTGGGTCTCGGCCGGGTCGCCCAGGGGGGTGCCGGTGCCGTGGGCGTTGATGTAGTCGACCTCCTCGGGCCGGACCTTGGCCGAGCCGAAGGCGTCCCTGAACATGTGGATGACCCCGCGGCTGGCCGGGTGCGGGGTGGCCACGTGGTAGGCGTCGTTGGAGGCCCCGTACCCGGCGACCTCGGCGTAGACCTTGGCCCCGCGGGCGCGGGCGTGGGCCTCGGACTCGAGCAGGACGACGGCCGCGCCCTCGGCGATCACGAACCCGGCCCGGGCCTTGTCGAAGGGGCGTGAGGCCGCCGGCGGGTCGTCGTTGCCGGGGGCCAGGGCCTGCATCTGGCAGAACCCGGCCAGGACCAGCGGGGTGATGCAGGCCTCGGTGCCGCCGGCCAGGATCACGTCGGCCTTCCCCTGCTTGATCAGCTCGGCCGCCTCGCCGATGGCGTGCGACCCGGTGGCACACGCGGAAACCACGGCGAAGTTGAGCCCGACGACGCCCAGCTTGGTCGCGATGTAGCTGGTGGCGGTGTCGACCAGGCAGTTGGGCAGGAACGTGGCCGAGACCCGGCCAGGGCCCTTCTCGAGCAGGATCCGCTGCTGCTCCTCGACGATCCCGATGCCGCCGATGGCCGAGCCGACGACCACGCCGGTGCGCTCCGGGTCGAGCTTGTCGATGCCGGAGTCGGCCACCGCCTCGTCGGCGGCGGCCACCGCGAACAGCACCCCGCGGTCCATGCGCCGGGCGTCCTTGCGCGAGGCCACCGACTCGGGGTCGAAGCCGCGGACCTCACCGGCGATCCGGACCGGGTAGGGCGACGGGTCGAAGGCGGCGATGGTCTCGATGCCGCTGCGCCCGGCCAGCATCGCCTCCCAGGTGGAAGGGGCGTCCAACCCGAGCGGGTTGACGGTGCCGATGCCGGTGATGAGGGCGCGCTGTTCCATGTGAAACAGAGCGTAACTTACCCGGGCAGCTCCTCGCCTTCTTCCAGTTCATCCCGGGCCGCGAACAGGGCCAGGTCGGGGTCGAGCCCCAGCTCGACACCCTCCTCGGCCACCAGCTCGTCCTCGACGCTGTCGGCCATCTCGTGCGGGTCCAGATCCTCGGGCAGCTGCTCGGCCAACTGGTCCTCTCGGTCGGTCACAGTGGGTCTCCTGTCTCTGTTGTCCCTGATCCATGTGGGGGAGCGAGCTCCCCCCCAACGGCCCCCCAAGAGCGCCTGTGCCATGGGTGGGCCTCTACCTTCCTTGAAGGGCGTCAACGGTATCCGAGGCGGGCGGCCAGGTCCTCGTGGAGGGCTCTGGCCGACCGCTGGGCGCGGGCGGCATCGGGGCGGGGCTCGACGATGCGGACGGTGGCCGGCTCGGTGGTCTGGTCGAGGGCGAGCAGGGCCGCGCCCCGGGCCGAGGCCTCGGGCTCGTCGACCACCCGGACCGGGCGGCCGAGCACGTCGGCCAGGGTCTGCTGCCACCAGGGGGAGGCGACGATCGCCCCGCCCGAGGCGACCACCTCCGGCTCCGCCGGCAGGGTGGCTGCCAAGGCCTCGTACCCGGCGGCCAGCCGGTAGCAGACGGCCTCGAGGGTGGCCGCGAGGATCTCGACCGGGGTGGTGGCCAGCGAGATCCCGGTGATCGCGCCTGACCCGGCGGCCAGGTCGAGCGGCGGCCGGGACCCGGCGTGGTACGGCATGACCACCACCCCGCGGGACCCCGGCGGGACCGTGGCCAGCTCGCCCTCGACCGAGCCCTCCTCGGGCAGGCTAGTGACCTGCCGCAGCCAGGCGTACAGGTTGCCGGCCCCCGAAAAGGCCGCCCCGGTGACCACCCGGCGGTGGTCGACCAGGTAGCGCCAGAGCTCCCGGTGGAGCGTCCCGGCCTGGCCGGCCGGCTCGACGGCGCGGATGGCGGCCGAGGTGCCGACGTTGATGGCCACCTGGTCGGGGGTGACGCAGCCGGCGCCGACGTTGGAGGCGGCCCCGTCGCCGGTCGCCGGGTGCCAGGTCGCCTCGGCCAGGGCCGGCCAGCGCCGGGCCCCCTCCGGCCCGAGCCGGCCCGTCCAGCCGCCGGGGGCGACGGCCGGCAGGGCCCGCTCGTCGACCCCGGCCAGCTCCAGGGCCTGGGCGTCCCATTCCGCGGTGGCCAGCTCCAGCAGGCCGGTCCCCGAGGCCATCGACCGCGAGGCGCTGGGGTCGCCGAGCAGCGCCCCGGTCACGTACTCGGCCAGGCCCAGGTAGCGCGAGGGGGCGGGGGAGAGCTGGCCGGCCAGCCAGGGCAGCTTCACGGTCCAGTACAGGCTGTGGGGGCGGGCCCCGGTGGCGGCCTGGAGGCGGTCCATGTCGCCCCGGGAGCGCAGCTCCGGGACCAGGGCCGCGGCCCGGGTGTCGGCCCAGGTGAGCGCGCCCGTCTGGCGGCGCCCGGCGGCGTCCAGGGCGATCACCGAGTGCCAGGCGCACGAGGTGGCCACGTGCTCGACCTGGTCCAGCTCCCCCTTGGTGGCCAGCTCGTCCAGGCACTCGCCGACGGCCGCGACCACCTCGTCCGGGTCGAGCTCGGCCTTGCCCTCGTCGGTGATCTCCAGCGACGTCGGGCGCCGGGCGAGCACGCCGGGCAGGGCGACCCCGCGGTCGTCGAAGACCAGCGCCCGGACCGAGGACGTGCCCAGGTCGAGCGCCAGTACCTGCGCGTCCGCCACGCCACCTCCCCGCTCCTGGGCGCCCCCGGCGCCGGTCCCGACCGGGCGCCACGGCCCGTCCTCCCGTGATACCCAGACGCTCCCGTCTCTACCGCCCCCGGCGTCCCCCTCCCGGTCCTGCGGACGCGGTATGGTATGTCGCGTTCGGCCGTCAACCGTGGAACAGCGGAGATGGGAATGTCGCCGCGTCGGCGCCGGCGCCTGGCCAGGAGCGTCCTGCTCCTCGTCCTGGCGCTGGTGGCGGGCGCCCTCTGGCTCCGCGACCGGGCCGATCCCTTATCCTCGGCCGCCCAGGGCCGGTCGGCCGCGGCCGCCCGGCCCAGCCCGGCTGCCGGCGCCGACCGGGCCCGGGCGACCGCTGACGCCGAGCGGCTGGAGGAGCGGAGCTGGCGCCTGGCCGTCACCACCCATCCGCCAGGGGCCCGGCTCTCGATCCGGGCCGCGGACGGGGCCACCCGGCGGGCCCGGACCCCGTTCAAGGCCACCCTGGCCGGCGGCGAGCTCGAACTGACCGTGGCCAAGACGGGCTACAACCGGCTGGTCCAGCGGGTCCGGCTCGACCGGCACCGGGCCCTCGACCTGTGGCTGGACCCCGTCGGCCTGCTCCACCACAAGCTGGGCGAGCTGCGCAGCGGCTCCAACCCCAAGCAGGTGGCCTTCTCGCCCGACGGCCGCGAGCTGTGGGTCTCGCTGCTCGGCGGCCGGGGGGTCGAGGTGTTCGACGCCCGGACCATGCGCAAGCGCAAGGCGATCCGGCTGGGCAAGCACGGCGCGGTCGAGGTGCTGTTCAGCGGCGACGGCCGCACCGTCTACGCCAGCCAGATGGAGACGGCCTCGGTCTGGGAGATCGACCGGTCCAGCTTCCGGGTCCGCCGTCAGCTCGCCACCAAGGGCAACTGGAGCAAGGTCATGGCCCTCTCGCCCGACGAGCGGACCCTGTACGTGGCCAACTGGGTGTCCAGCGACATCTCCGAGATCGACCTGCGCAAGGGAAAGGTCCGGCGGCTGCTGAAGACCGTGCGGACCCCGCGCGGGCTGTGGCCGACCCCCGACGGCCGGCGGCTGTACGTGGCCGGGTTCGAGGGCGGCGAGCTCCAGCGGATCGACCTGGCCACCGGGAAGGCCAAGACCCTGCTGCGCACCGGCGGGGCCATGCGGCACCTGGTCGGCGACCCCGAGGGCCGGCGCCTGTACGCTGACGACATGGGGACGAACGAGGCCTTCGTGGTCGACCTGGCCAGCGAGAAGGTGCGGAAGCTGGCCACCACCGACAACGTGCCCAACACCATCGACCTGACCCCCGACGGGAAGGTCCTGTACGTGTCCAACCGGGGCCGCAACGGCAGCTCCTACTACCTGCCCGGCCCGGAGTGGGGGTCGGTGCTGGCCATCGACACGGCCAGTGGCAAGGTCCTGGACGCCATGGTCGGCGGCAACCAGACCACCGGCCTGGACGTTTCGGCCGACGGGCGGCTGCTGGCCTTCTCGGACTTCCTCGACAACCGCATCCACGTCTTCGCGGTCCCGGCGTACAAGACGCTGGCCGCCGGCGGGGGCGGCCGGGCCGCGGCCCACCGGGCCGAGCTGGCCAAGCGGTAGCGCGAGCGTGCGCCTGGTCCTCTGGGACATCGACGGCACCCTGGTCCAGGCCGGGGAGGTCGGCCGCGACATCTTCACCGAGGCCTTCCAGGCCGTGCTCGGGCGCGCTCCCGACCAGGTCACGGCCAGGGCGCTGGTCATGGCCGGTCGGACCGACCCCGAGATCGCGCTGGAGTTCCTGACCGCCCACGACATCGCCGAGGGCGCTTCGCACCTGCCGGCGTTCAGCGAGGCCCTGGTGACGGCCCTGGCGGCCAAGGCGGCGGTGATCCGGGAACGGGGCCGGGCCCTGCCCGGGGCCAGGGAGGCGCTGGAGGCCCTCGGCCGTACCGACGGGGTCGTCCAGTCGCTGCTGACCGGCAACCTCCAGCCCAACGCCCTGCTCAAGCTGGCCAGCTTCGAGCTCGACGGCTACCTGGACTTCGAGGTCGGCGGGTTCGGCTCCGACCACCACCACCGGCCCAGCCTGGTCGACGTGGCCAGGGCCAAGGCCGAGCGCAAGTACGGCCGGGGCTTCCCGGGCACGGCCACCGTGCTGGTCGGCGACACCCCCCTGGACGTCGCCGCCGGCCGCGCCGGCGGGGCCAGGGTGGTCGCGGTGGCCACCGGCCCCTTCCGAGCCGACGAGCTCCGCCAGACCGACGCCGACGCCGTCCTGGAGGACCTGGGCGACACCGGGGCGACGGTGGCGGCGATCCTCGGCTAGTTCCGGCCGGCGCCGGACCCCGGAGGCCCAGGCTGCTCGATGGTGTCCAGGACCAGGGTGCCGGAGCAGCCCTTGACCAGGTAGGCGTAGGCGTTGGCGGCGTCGGCCTCGTTCTTGAGGGCCGGGTCCTCGTAGGCGGACAGGATGATCACGGGCAGGGAGGGGACCTGGTCGCGCAGGCCCTCGCCGCTTGGAGGCCGTCCATCGGCATCCCAGGTGCCTCCTTGAACCGGCCCTCAGGTCATCAGCCGGCGGGCCAGGGCGGCCGAGACCCGGCGGGGCAGGAGGCGGTTGGACCAGACGCTGGCCGCGTTCAGGCGGCCCGGGACGAGGCTGGGGCGGCCCTTGAGCATGGCCTCGACGCCGATGCGGGTCACGGTCGGGCTGTCCATCATGGCCAGCCGCTGGTAGCGGGTGGCCCGCTGGCCTGAGACCTGGAGGAACTCGGTGGCCACGATCCCCGGGGACAGAGCGGTGGCCACCACGCCGCTGCCCCGCAGCTCATAGCTGAGGGCCTCGGTGAAGTTGAGGATGAAGCTCTTGGCGGCCGAGTAGCTGGCGTACAGCGGCGACGGCTGGTAGGCGCCGATCGAGGCGATGTTGAGAATCCAGCCGGCCCGCCGCTCCAGCATGCCGGGCAGGAACAGCTTGGTCAGGTGGACGGGCACGATCATGTCCAGCTCCAGCATGGCCCGCTCCCGCTCCCAGTCGATCGTGCTGAAGGGTCCGTAGAGGCCGAAGCCGGCGTTGTTGACCAGCACGTCGACCGGCCGGCGGCGTTCTGTGGCCGCGGCCAGGAGCCGGTCCGGAGCGGCGGGATCGTTGAGGTCGAGGACCACCACCTCGGCCTCGGCGCCGGCCGCGGAGAGCTCGCCCTGGAGCATGCGCAGCCGGTCCTCGCGCCGGGCGACCAGGGTCAGGCTGGCGCCGCGGCGGGCCAGCTCGCGGGCGAAGTCGGCCCCGAGGCCGCTCGAGGCCCCGGTGACCAGCGCGTGGCGGCCGGCCAGGGCGGGATCGGTGGTCGTCATGGCACCTCCTCGTCGGGCGGCCGGGGCCGCCGATGATCGGGGAATCTACGCATAGTCCACGTGGTCGCCGGGTAGGTGGTTGTGCGCTTGTGCTGGAGCCACCGCGCCCAAGGTCGGGCGCTCCCAAAGGAGGGCACATGCCGCACGATGCTCGCGAGCCGTCGAGGGCGGCGGCCACCGGCCGGATGTCCAGCGAGGAGGCGGTGACCGCCACCGAAGCTGTCGGCAAGGACCCGGAGATGGTCGAGCTGGAGCAACGCCATTCGCGCTTCGTCTGGCCCGCCACCGCGTTCTTCCTGGTCTACTACCTGGCCCTCAACGTCCTCGCCGGGACCTCCCCTGGCCTGATGGGGCGCAAGCTGTTCGGCGAGTTCACCTTCGGCTACCTGTTCGCCCTCTCGCAGTTCGCGATGGCGTTCGTGGTCGCCTGGGTGTACTCGCGCTGGGCGGCCCGCCGGATGGACCCCCTGGCCACCGACCTGCGCGAGAAGCTGCACCGCCAGCAGATCAAGGAGGCGGCCGAGTGAGCGACCAGGCACTTTCCCTGACCCTGTTCCTCGTCTTCGTCATCATCACCCTGGGCATCACCATCTGGGCGTCCCGGCAGACCAGGACCGCGACCGACTTCTACTCGGCCGGTCGCCGCATCACCGGCTGGCAGAACGGCGTGGCCATCTCCGGCGACTACATGTCGGCGGCCAGCTTCCTCGGCATCGCCGGGCTGATCTCGTTGTTCGGCTACGACGGCTTCCTCTACTCGGTGGGCTGGCTGGTCGCCTACCTCACCGTGCTCATCCTGGTGGCCGAGCTGCTGCGCAACTCCGGCAAGTACACCATGGCCGACGTGCTCGCCTACCGGATGCGGCAGCGCCCGGTACGCTCGGCGGCCGCGCTGTCCACGGTCGGGGTCTCGATCGTCTACCTGATCGCCCAGATGGTCGGGGCCGGCGCCCTGGTCCGGCTGCTGCTCGGCCTGGAGGGGGACGCGGCGGCGATCCTGGCCATCGCCGGGGTCGGGGTGCTGATGATCGTCTACGTCACCTTCGGGGGGATGATCGGGACCACCTGGGTCCAGATCGTCAAGGCGGTCCTGCTCATGGCCGGGACGGTGCTGCTGTCGTTCCTGGTGCTGGCCAAGTTCGGCTTCTCGATGAACAGGATGTTCGCCGACGCGGCCGCGGCCAGCGGCAAGGGGGACGCCTTCCTGGCTCCAGGCCTGCGGTTCACCAGCACCATCGAGCTGGTCTCGCTCGGCCTGGCCCTGGTCCTGGGCACGGCCGGGCTGCCCCACATCCTGATCCGGTTCTACACCGTGCCCACCGCCCAGGCGGCCCGCCGCAGCGTCAACTGGGCCATCGGCATCATCGGCAGCTTCTACATCCTGACCACCTTCCTCGGCTTCGGGGCGGCCGCCCTGGTCGGCCAGGAGCGGATCCGGGAGGCGGACGCGGCCGGCAACATGGCCGGGCCGCTGCTGGCCCAGACGATCGGGGGCGGCGAGGGAAGCTTCGGCGGCAACCTGTTCCTGGCCTTCATCGCGGCCGTGGCCTTCGCGACCATCCTGGCCGTGGTGGCCGGGCTGACCATCACCGCCTCCTCCAGCTTCGCCCACGACTTCTACGCCAACGTCATGCGCCGCGGCCAGGAGCGGGACGAGCAGGCCGAGGTCCGGGTGGCCCGCATCACCGCCCTGGTCATCGGGGCCATCTCGATCCTGCTGGCCTCCTTCGCCCGAGGCCAGAACGTCGCCTTCCTGGTCGGGCTGGCCTTCGCCGTGGCCGCCAGCGCCAACCTGCCGACGATCCTGTTCTCGCTGTACTGGAAGCGGTTCAACACCACCGGCGCGGTCGTCGGCATCCTGGTCGGGTTGCTCGGCTCGCTGCTGCTGGTGGTCGTCGGCCCCAATGTGATGGGTCCCAAGGGCCTGATCTTCACCGGCTCCGACCCGCTGTTCCCGCTGGAGAACCCGGGCATCGTCTCGATCCCGCTGGGGTTCGCGGCCGCCTGGCTCGGCACCATGCTGTCGCGGGAGCCGGCCTCGGAGGAGATGTACGAGGAGCTCCGGGTCCGGGCCCTGACCGGCCTGGGCGCCGAGGAGGCAGAGGCGGCGCCGGCGCGGCCGGCTACTCCTCGGCCGTCAGGCTGACCGGCTGCAGGCGCGGCGCGCCGCCGCTCCGGTCGACGACGTAGACCTGGAGCTGGCGGCGCCCGTCGCCCGCCTTCCACAAGGTGTCGGGGGTGATCACGGCGAACTTGGCCGCCGGCTCGCCGGGCCGTTCCGGGAACAGCTTGGACTCGCCGCCGATGCGGCCGTTCACGGCCACCAGGACACTGGCCGTGGCCGGGGGCAACGGTGAGGTGATCTTGCCCGAGACCAGGGCCGGGATCCGGCCTGAGGTGGGTTTGATCTGGGTGTACTGCTTGAAGTCGTCCAGGGCGGCGGTGGCCTCCAGGTCAGGGGTGATGGGGCCGACGGTGGTCGGGGGTTGGTAGACCAGGTCGGCGAAGCTGCCGAAGCGGTACAGGCCCTTGGGCCCCTCCGATGCTCGGACGAGGCTGTCGGTCTCCCCGGCCAGGACGATCCGCCAGTTGGCCGGGCCGTCGCGGACCTCGCGGCGGCCGGGGATGTCGAACCACCACTTCTCGGTCCGGGTCCGGGTCGGCTCCCCGGTCTGGGAGGCCCCGTCCATCTTCCAGGGGACCTGGACCCCGGCCAGGTCGGCCACGGTCGGGAGCAGGTCGACCTGTTCCCAGTTGCGGTCGTCGACCCGGCCGTTGTCCTGGTTGGGGGCCTTGACGAACATCGGCACCCACATCAGGTCGGGGGCGTTGGTCTTGCCCAGGCTGCGCGGCTTCTCGCCCGGGACCCAGCCCTCGCCGTGGTCGGCGCCCATGACGACCAGGGACTTGTCCCACATGCCCTCGGCCTTGAGCTTGTCGATGACCTGGCCGACCAGCCGGTCGGTGTAGGCCAGCTGGAGCAGGTGCCGCTGGTGGGCCAGCTCCACCACCGGGGCCGGGGTCTGGTCGCTCTTGAAGGCCCGCCCGAAGGTCTTGAAGTTGTACTCGTTGCCCGAGGGCAGGTACCGCCAGGGGGCGTGGGGCAGCAGCAGGTGGAGGAAGTGCATGGTCGGCCGGGGGCTGTCGGTGAGGCCGCCCAGGAAGTCGTTGAACCGCGACGGCTGGTTGAGCCGCAGCTGGTTGAAGCGGAACTGGGGGTCCAGCGGCTTGCCGTCCTCGGCCGCGGTCTCCTCGGCCGCCGTCTGGTCGATGAACGAGGCCGGGTCGACGGTGGCGTCGTACGGCGAGACGATCTCCTTGTAGACCCGGGCCGAGTCGCCGAGCACGGCCCGCAGCCCGACCCGGTCCAGGTTGCCGGCGGTGGAGCGGCAGCGGCTGGGCGGGCAGAGCTGGCTGATGGTCTCGTACACCTTCAGGTCGTAGGACTTGCCGAACAGCGTCAGCATGTTGTCGGGGTACTCGATGTAGGAGGGGGCCTTGACCTTGGCCGGGTAGTTGCCGGTGAGCATGGCCGGCATGGCCCAGGGGGTGTAGCCGGCGACCCCGGTGGCGTTGCGGTACCAGGTCGACCCGGCGGCCAGCTCGGCGAAGTTGGGATAGACCCGCTGGTCGATCTGGCCCTTGCCGTTCAGCAGGCTGCTGAGCGGGAACTCGTCGAACAGGATCATGACCACCGGCGGATGCGTCCCCGGCGCGGCCGCCACCGGCGCCTGGCCGCCGCCGGTGGGCTCGGCCTGGGTGGGCAGGACCAGCTTGGCGG
>DATABK010000530.1:0-4245 GCA_036259695.1 Actinomycetes bacterium
GCGGATCACGTCCGCGACGTCCAAGAGCGCCAGCCCCATCTCCGATGTGACGTTATGGGGAACGGACTGCGTGAGCGTGTCAGCCGCGTTCTTCTCGCCCAGCCACGCCTGCAGCTGCTCGTTGAGCCACCAGGTGGCCTCCATCGCCGACATGAACACCTGATGGCTCTGCGGATCGAACAAGATCCGCTTCAGCTCCTGGATGTCCGCCCGGATGAAGTCGAGCAGCGCCTCTCCGGACTTCGTCCGGATGTCGCGCTTCAATTCGGCGATGGACGCCTGGCTGCGTTCGATCAGCTCGGTGACGATGGCCGGATCGGTCTCGACCGCGGCTGGCGCGCCGCCGCCCGGTGGCGCCCAGGCGGGGCCCTCGTCAGGGACCGACCGGACGAAGTCGACGCGTTCGAGGATGGTCTGCAGCGCGTCCCCGATCAGCGGATCACCTCTCCCCAGGACCTCCAGGAGGCCGGCACGGCTCGCCGGCGAGGCCAGGCCCCGGGTGACGTCGACGAAGAGCCGCCCGCCGGCCTCGGCCATCGGCCGGGGGGTCGTCATCTGCCAGAAGGAGAGCCCGAGGGGCTTCATGGGGTCGGTCATCTTCTGCTGGTGACCGACGGAGACATAGACGTGGTTCTCGCCGTCGTCGACCGCTGGGATGGGGAACAGCGTGGTGATCGGCCGGCTCTGGACGATCTGGAACTCCTCGTCGACCAGGCACCATTCGATGTCCTGGGGGCGGCCGAAATGCGCTTCGATCCGCCGGCCGAGCTGCGCGAGCCGCATGACCTGCGCATCCGTCAGCGCCGGCTGGTCCTGCCGCTCCGGCTCGATCGCCTGTTGCTGCGTCCCACCTGTCGGCACGGCGTGGATGGCAAGCTGCTTGGTGGCGACCGCCTTGGCGACGACCTCGCCGTCCCGCACCTTGAAAACGTCCCCGTTCACCAAGCCGGAGACCAGGGCCTCGCCGAGGCCGAAGCTGGCCTCCACGGAGACGACCTTCCGGTTGCCCGTGACGGGGTCGGCCGTGAACAGGATGCCGGCCGCCTGCGGGAAGACCATCTGCTGCACGACCACGGCCATGTGGACCTTCCGGTGGTCGAAGCCGTTCCGCTGGCGGTAGGTCACGGCCCGCTCGGTGAAGAGCGATGCCCAGCACCGGCTGACGTGCTGGAGGATCGCCGCCGGCCCCACAACGTTCAGGTACGTGTCTTGCTGGCCCGCGAAGGAGGCCGTCGGCAAGTCCTCCGCCGTCGCACTGGATCGGACGGCGTAGGCGGCTTGCTCGCCGAGCCGGGCGAGCGCGCCGGTGATCGCCCCCGCCAGCTCGTCAGGGACGACGATCGCTTCGAGGGTCCGGCGGATCTCCGCACTGAGCGTGCGGATCGCCTCCCGGTCGTCCGGGTTCAGGCGCGACAGCCGATCGAGCCGATCGTCGATCCACGGCGCTTCGGCCATGATCCGCTGGAAAGCGACCGTCGTCACGCAAAAGCCAGCCGGCACGCGGATGCCTTCGATCCGCGAAAGCTCCCCCAACTGCGCGCCCTTGCCGCCAACGACAGCGACCTGCATCTGGTCGATCTCCTGGAAACCCAACACGTAGCAGCCCATCCGCTCACCTCCCTCTCGCGGAAGGGCGCTCGCCCGCCAACACCGGCCCGGTCGGGCCTCGCCCGGCGATAACCACCGCATGTCCCTGCATCATTTCGCCACTCCATCCGTAGGGTTCTCCCCTGGGACGGTGGATTGTGCGGCACGACCCCGGCCTTGCCGCAACCCCCCCGGCGCGGTATACATTGAGTGTGGCAAGGAGTGCGTTACCTCCTTGCCTTTCTCTTTTCGCCCGCTGGGGACGGACAACCAGTCTGACTCTCGCTCGCGACGCCGAAGCGATGACGGGCCTTGTCAAACGGGTCCCGCCTGGTCGTGTGGTGCGTGCCGGCGTCCGGTTCGACAAGGGGGCATCCACAACCCCCTTGACTATTTCTCTCACACCGACCCCTGGCCACCCTGGGAATCAGTCTCGAATAAACCCGACATCAGGACACAACGACAGAGCCTTGGGCCAGCTTGACGCACTAGGACCGGGGGATATCTTGACGCCGGCGTCTGTCGGGCCGGTTGGTATTCCCGCCGGGTGAGGGCATCGGCCGAACGCGGCCGGGTGCAGGGTCCCGGCCGCGCCGAGGCCGATTCAGGCCCTTGGACCCTCCCCGTCGGGCTCTGGCTGGTGCAACACCGAGCGGCCTCCAGGCCCGTTTCCGGACGGCAAGGTCAGTCCAGGTGGTCGGCCGTCCGGTCGCGTTCGTCGGCGACGCGGTCACGCTCATCAGCAGCCCGCTCGCGCTCATCGGCGGCATGGTTGCGCTGATCGGCGATCCGGTCGCGCTCATCAGCAGCGACCTGGGCCTGATCAAGCACCGCGCGGCGCTGGGTCAGATCGGACTGGGCGGCCGCCAGGGCCTGCTCGGCGGCCTGGGCCCGAGCCTCGGCCTCCCGGACCCGGGCATCGTCCAGGGCCAGGGCGGCCAGCCGCTGGCGTTGGGCGTCCTGGACGACGTCTTGGGCGACCTCGGCCAACTTGCGCGAGGACGACCGCGCCCTGGCTCGGAGCTGCTGGAAGGCCACCTCGGGATCGGTGCCCTGGGTGGCGGCCAGGACCCCTTTGGCCTGCTCGATCCAGACCCGGCTGGCCAGCGCCTGCCGCAGCTGGGCCACCTCCAGCTCCCGGCTGGCCAGCGTCACGCTGGTGTGGACCAGCTCGCCAGCCACCGCCGCGAACTCGCCCGCCCCCTCCAGCTCGTGTGCGGTCCAGGCCCGCGGCTGGGTGCTGTACACATCCAGGGTCCCCACCGGCTGGTCGGCGAGGCGGATGGGGACGCTCAAGACCGCCAGCACGCGCAACTGGCCGACCACGGCGGCAAGCCGGACCCAGACGGGCGCAGCCCCGAGATCTTGGACCACGACCGCCCGGTCCTGGGTGTAGGCCTGCAGGTATGGGCCCTCGCCGAAGTCGTGCTGGACCTGGGCCAACAGCTCCATGGCGGCGTCGGTGGCCGCGACCCATCGCGGTGGGCCGTCCGCATGGACCAGGGTGAGGCCGGCCCCGTCGACCTCAAGGACGGTCCTGGTGGCCTCGGCGACCCGGAGCAGCCCGGCCAGCAGGTCACCGTCTTCGGGCAGGGCCCTCCGGAGCTCCTGAACGGTCCGCGCGACCATTGCACGGTCCACAGCCTCAACCTCGTTCCTCGTGGTGACGGCCCCATTCCAGGGAATGCTTCCACCCCCGGGCAGCTTGAGCAACGCGAAGCGGCCGCTGACCAGGGCACCCGGTGCCCGCCCGACCCGCAGGCCGGCTTCCGGCACGCGCCGGGCTGTCCCGGTTGCGGGATGTCGTGGTGCCGCTACTCCTCGTACCCGCCGGGGGGCCATGCCGCTCCTCAGACGGCTCTTGAGCGATTCCGGACGCTGGTGGCCCGGGTGGATGGAGGCGGACGATTGGGCCGGTCGGCCAGGGATCTGCAACCCTGGCCTGGCCCGGGGGGACGACCGAAGGGGGACGGATGGAGCAGCCGCCCTGGTGGCAGCGCGGGGTGATCTACCACATCTATCCCCGCTCCTGGATGGACAGCGACGGCGACGGGGTCGGCGACCTGCCCGGCATCCTGGCCCGGCTGGACCACCTCACCTGGCTCGGGGTGGACGCGGTCTGGATCTCGCCGGTGTACCCGTCGCCCGGCGCCGACCTCGGCTATGACGTGGCCGACTACACCGCGATCGACCCCCTGTTCGGGACCATGGAGGACCTGGACCGGCTGCTCGCGGCGGCGCACGAGCGCGGGCTGCGGGTGCTGCTGGACTGGGTCCCCAACCACACCTCCGACCAGCATCCGTGGTTCCTGGCGTCGCGCTCGGGCCGCGACGACCCCAAGCGCGACTGGTACGTCTGGCGCGACCCGGCCCCGGACGGCGGCCCACCGACCAACTGGCTCGGGTACGCGGGCCAGAGCGCCTGGTGCTGGGACGAGGCGACCGGCCAGTACTACTACCGTTTCTTCCTCGACGCCCAGCCCGACCTCAACTGGCGCAATCCCGAGGTCCAGTCGGCCATGCTCGACACGCTGCGGTTCTGGCTGGAGCGCGGGGCGGACGGGTTCCGGATCGACGTGCTGTCGCTGCTGGTCGAGGAGGAGCAGCTGCGCGACGCCCCGGCCAACCCGGACTACAAGGAGGGCGACTGGCCCTACC
>DATABK010000531.1:0-3950 GCA_036259695.1 Actinomycetes bacterium
GAGAACCTCCCCGAGACCCACGAGTTCCTGAAGCGGGTCCGCAAGGAGGTCGACGACAAGTACCCGGGCCGGGTGCTGCTGGCCGAGGCCAACCAGTGGCCGCCCGACGTGGTCCCCTACTTCGGCGACGGCGACGAGTGCCACATGGCGTTCAACTTCCCGGTGATGCCGCGGATGTTCATGGCCCTGCGCCGCGAGGACCGCACCCCGATCGTCGAGATCATGAACCGCACCCCCAAGATCCCCGACACCGCCCAGTGGGGGCTGTTCCTCCGCAACCACGACGAGCTGACCCTCGAGATGGTGACCGACGAGGAACGTGACTACATGTACGCCGAGTACGCCAAGGACCCGCGGATGCGGCGCAACATCGGCATCTCGCGCCGCCTGGCCCCGCTGCTGGACAACGGCCGGCGCCAGATGGAGCTGCTCTACAGCCTGCTCTACAGCCTGCCGGGCAGCCCGGTCATGTACTACGGCGACGAGATCGGCATGGGCGACAACATCTACCTGGGCGACCGCGACGGGGTCCGGACCCCGATGCAGTGGACCGGGGACCGCAACGCCGGCTTCTCCAGGGCCGACCCGGCCGCCCTGTACCTGCCGTTCCTGATGGATCCGGTCTACGGCTACCAGGCCTGCTCGGTCGAGGCTCAGGAGCGGGTGTCGACCTCGCTGCTCCAGTGGGTGCGGCGCATGCTCCAGGTGCGCAAGCAGCACCCGGTGTTCGGGCTGGGCGACTACGAGCCCCTGTACCCCGACAACCGCCGGGTGCTGGCCTTCTACCGCCAGCTGGGGGCCGACGTCGTCCTGGTCGTGGCCAACCTGTCCCGCTTCGCCCAGCCGGTGGAGCTCGACCTGTCGCGGTTCCACGGCCTGGTGCCCGAGGAGATGTTCGGCCGCACCCCGTTCCCGGTGATCGACGACGAGCCCTACCGCCTCGGCCTCGGGCCCCACGGCTTCTACTGGTTCCACCTGGTCGAGCCGCCCTCCGAGCCCGACGACACGGCCATGTTCCGGGCCATCCGCACCCGGTAGGGAGCGCTTCTTGCGCTGGCCGCTGTACCAGGCGGCAGGGAGCTGACCGGCTTCCAGGCTCGGCCCGCGGCGCCTGGTCCAGGTCCGCCCCGACGGCGACCGGTCCACCTGGGCGGCCGGGCGGTCACCGTGCTGCGGGGCCAGCTGGTCTGACGCTAGAGCAGGCTCACGCCAAGGGTCACGGTCGCGGCCGCCAGGAGCAGGGCGCCCAGGTAGACCAGGGTGATCATGCGGCTGGGCCGTTCGGCCTTGGGCGGGATCACCGAGAGGAAGAACCCGGCCGAGACCAGGATCGGGGCCAGGGCGAACCCGGTCCGCACGAGCGTCCTGGCTCCCGCCGACAGGTCCGTCTGGTCGACGTAGAGGATCCCGACCAGGGCCAGCAGCACCAGCACCCCGGCATGGGCGTGGCCGGCCCGGAACAGGTTCTGGCGCACCGGGTTGTCGAGGTACCCCGGGGTCCGCCGGTCGATCATGCGCAGCAGCGACCAGCCGCCGAACTCGATCGTCGGGATGACCACGAACAGGATCCCGGCGAGCTGCCTGGATGCGTCGGACATGGTCGGCCTCCTCTGCGTCGGCGGTTCGGATTGGAAACGACGATGTTTGCTGTCGAGGACGGTGGCAAGATGGCGAGTCGCGTCGGCGGAGGAGGATGTGTGGAAGATCGGCTGCCTGGGGAGCGGCTGGCCGAGCTGGTGGAGCTCGGGGATCCGGCCGAGTTGTTGCGGGCCGTCGATGGACTGTGCGCCAGTCGCGACTGGACGGGGTTGGTCGACCTGCGGCACCGGCTGGAGGAGGCCGTCGAGCGGGGGCGGCCGCTGTGGCCGGTGACGACCTACGTGGAGTACCGCCTCGCCCTGGACGGCCCGGCCGCGGAGGCGGCCAGCGTGCTCCGGCCGGGGGCGGCCCGGTTCGCCCTCGGGCCGCTCACCGAGGTGGCGGCCACCACCCACACCTTCGCCGAGCTGGCCCCCCACCTGGCCGTGCCCGCGGTGGCCGGGGCGGTCGCCCAGGAGCGGGTCCTGCGCGGGGAGGATCTGCGCGGCGCCCCCGGGGCCCACGCCGAGGTCCTGGAGCTGCCGCTGGTCCTGGCGCCCTGGGAGCCGGCCTACGCCCTGGCCACCTACCGGCCCGACGAGCGCGAGGTCCCCGACCCGGGTGCCGAGGCGGTGGCCATGGTGGCCTCAAGGGCCGACCCGGGCCCGGCTCTCGACCGGCCCGACGTCACCCGGGCCCTGACCGATCTGGTCGAGGTCTGGACCTCGGAGTCCGGCGGCCAGGCGCGGGCGGTGGTCGTGTCCGGCGGCCCGGCCGAGGCGGTGGCCGCCCTGGGCCACCCGGAGCACCGCCTGGGCCGGGTCACCCCGGCCTCGGCGATGGCCCGGATGGCCTGGGCCGCGGCCAGCGGCGCCGCCCACGGCGTCCGCCGCGGTGCCGCCCTCGGCCGGTTCGACGCCTGGTGGGCCGCGACTGCCCTGGCCGGCCTCGACTGGCCGCCGGATCCCGACGACCTCGGGGCCGCCGTCGAGCGGCTCACCTGGTGGGTCTGGGACGACGGCATGCCCGGCACCGGCTGGATCCTGCGCCTGGCCGTTGCCGACCCCGCCGCCGGCTGGGCCGCCGCCCTGGACGCCACCGACCACAGCTGCCCGCACCCTCGGCCGGACCGTCGTATGGTGTACTGCGGCGCTGGCCGGCGGCGCCCCGGCACGGCGCACGAGCGCGAACACGAGGAGTCGTAGATGCCCGACGACCAGCCCGGCCCCCCCACCGGCTCCACCCCCGGAGGCCGCCCCGGCGACCGCCCGACCGAGCCCCTCCGCTCGCCACCCCCCTCGGACCACGCCGCATCGCGCGACCCGGACCCCACAACCCCGGTTCCCGAACCCCCGGCACCGCCCGCGTCCCCGGCAGCACCCGAGCCACCGAAGCCGCCCGGTTCGCCGACACCCTCCGGCTCCCCGGTCTCGCCCGGCTCCCCGCCCTCGCCCGGCGAGACCTGGCCGCAGGCTCCCCCGCCGCCCGCTGCCGACCCCGGCGCACAGCCCGGGTACGGGCCGGCCTACCCAGGTCAATCCGGCTACGGCCAGCCCGGGTACGAGCAGCAGGGCTACGGCCAGGCCGGGTATGGGCAGCCGGGGTATGGGCAACCTGGGTACGGGCCAGCGCCCGGCTACGGCTACCCGGCCGGGCCGCAGACCGAGGGCTCGGCCACGGCGGCACTGGTCATCGCCGTGGTTGGGTTCTTCATCTGCGCCCCCGTGGGAGCGATCGTCGCCCTGGTCCTGGCCAACAGCGCCCAGAAGCGTATCGAGGAGTCCAACGGCCGCCTGACCGGCCTCGAACAGGCCAGGGCGGCCCGCATCATCGCCATCGTCGAGCTCGTCCTGACCGCGGTCCTGATCGTGGTCGGCATCGTGGCGGTCGTCGTCTCGCTCGGCGCCAATTACTGACCGTTCCCCTCAAGGAGTTCCCGTGTCACCCCGTCCCCACCGCCTCCTTCCTCCGCTCCTCCTTGTGCTCACGTTCACATTGGCCGCCTGCCAGTCCGGCTCGGCCGCCTCCCCCGCCGACACCCCGCCGGTCCGCGGCGTCACCACGGTCGACGCCAAGGACCTCAAGTTCCTGCCCCCGGCGATCGAGGTGACGCCGGGCACGGAGGTCACCTGGCGCTTTGTCGACGGGTCGGTCCCCCACAACGTCAAAGGGGACGGGTTCGCCTCCGAGAACCTGACCAGGGGCACCTTCAGCCACCGCTTCGAGCAGCCCGGCGACTACCGCTACACCTGCGACCTGCACGCCGGCATGGACGGCCGGGTGGTCGTGACCGGCGGATCCGGCTGACCGAAGCGGCCCCGCGACGTACCATGGGGCCATGCCCGAAGGCGCCACCCTGACCCCGGCGATCC
>DATABK010000532.1:0-2623 GCA_036259695.1 Actinomycetes bacterium
AGCAGCGCCCGCAGCTCGGTCACCCCGGCCCGGCGCGGCGTCTGGACGACCCGGGCCACCGCCTGTTCGGCGGCCCGGTCCAGCTCGGCCTCGGCCAGCCCGAGCTCCCCCAGGCCGGCCGGGGTGCCGAGGCGCCGGCCCAGCTCCCAGATCCCGCCGGCCAGGTCGTCGAGGCCGAGGCCGGCGGCCAGGCCGGCCAGCTGGGGGCGGGCGGCGGGGGCGACGAAGCCGACCGCGTGGGGGAGCACGACCGCGTGCAGCTCGGCGTGGGGGAGTCGGTAGGCGCCGCCCAGGAGGTGGCAGAGCTGGTGGTGGATGGCCACCCCGGCGGCGGCCATGGCCGACCCGCCCAGCCAGGCCCCGACAAGGGCGTCGGACCGGGCTCCCAGATCGGCCGGGTCCTCCACCGCCCGGGGCAGGGCCCGCCAGAGCAGCTTGGCCCCGGAGGTGGCCAGCAGCGAGCTGACCGGGTTGGACCCGGGCGCGTACAGGGCCTCGACGCAGTGGGCGATGGCGTTCATGCCGCTCGGCCCGGTCACCTCGGCCGGCAGGCCGGTGGTGAGGACCGGGTCGTAGATCACCGTCCGGGGCAGGACCCGCAGGTCGCGGCCGGTCCGTTTGCCCTCGGGCCCGCTGATCCCGTAGATCGGCGTCATCTCCGAGCCGGCGTAGGTGGTGGGCACGGCCACGATCGGGGCCGGGTGCTCGAGGGCGACCGCCTTGGCCGTCCCGGTGGCCGACCCGCCGCCCAGCGCGACCAGGCAGTCGGCGCCGGTCTCCCGGGCCGCGGCCACCGCCCGGGCGGCCACCTCGGCCGGGACGTGCTGCTGGACGTCGGTGAAGCTGGCCGCCCAGCGGTCCCCGAGCCGCTCCACCAGGCCGTCGATGGCCCGCTTGCCGGCGATCGCCAGCACCCGCCGGGCCCCGAGGCGGTCGACCTCGCCGACCAGGGATCCGACCGAGCCGGCGCCGAAGACCACTCGACCGGCCAACGCGTCGTGGACGAACGACGGGATGGGGGGCATGGCCTTCGACTGATAGCCGAACAGTACAGGGAAGTCAAGACAGGCCGGACGCGCCGGGAAGGGCATCCGCGCAGGTCCGGGGCGGGTCGGACCCCGGCGGTCAGCCGGCGACGGTGGCGGGGGTGGCCGCCGGGGCCGGGCTCGCGGGGGCCGGGCCGGCGGTGGGGCGGACGCCGCCGATGTAGTCGCCGCGCAGGAACGGGGTGATGCGCACGGTGGCCCCGGTGTAGGGGGCGTCGATCATGTTGCCGGCCCCGATGTACATGCCGACGTGGTGGATGGTGCTGGGGTCGGCGGTGTTGTAGGCGTAGAAGACCAGGTCGCCCGGCTGCAGGTCGGCCACGTTCCAGACCCGGGCCCCGAAGTTCCACTGGTCCCGGGACACCCGCGGGATCAGCAGCCCGCCGCTCTTGTAGGCGGCCTGGGTGAGGCCCGAGCAGTCGTAGAAGCCGTCGCCGGTGGCCCCCCAGCGGTAGGGGGTGCCGAGCTGGTTGTAGGCGAACTGGACGGCCGCGGCGGCCACGTCCTCGGCCGGGGCCCCGGGGGGCAGCCCCTGGCTGGCGGCATAGGTCGAGGCGATGGCCAGGACCTTGGTCACATACCAGTCGGCGTGGTTGTAGGCGAAGACCGCCCCGGCCACGTCCGCGCCCTTGTTGGCGCCGTTCTGGCAGAGGTAGTTGGCCGCGGTGTAGATGGCGTCGACCGGGCTGTAGACGTTCGCCCCGCCGCCGTCGGCGTCGACCGCGTACGCGCCGAAGGTGTTCCCGGCCTTGCCGCCGATGCCGATCTGCATGGGCCCGGCGGCCCCGGCGAAGTTGGCCCCCGAGGTCACCCCGGGCGCGGTCGAGCGGCCGTGGTCGCTCTCGACCTTGCCGATGGCGGCCAGCACCGACCAGGGCAGCCCGGGGCAGCTGTCGGCGGCCGCCTGGTAGACGGGCAGCAGCTGCGGCGGGATGTCCTGCTGGGCGTTCTGGCTGGGGGCGCCGCCCCCGATGATGGAGGTCGACAGCCCCACGGCCATCAGGCCCAGGACCAGGAAGACGACGGCGAAGACGCCGAACAGGAGCTTGACCATCACCTGGCCAATCGGTGGTATTTTAGGATAGTCGAGTCGGTTGACAGGATAGGGCGGAGGTGCTGAATCGGTCCACCCGGCGGGAGCAGGGCCATCGCAGGTCCGATTCCCGCTGGTCGACTGCCTTGGTTACATTGCACATCAGTGTAATCTGTTGGTAATCACACGGGTACAGATCTACCCAAATCAGCATCCGAATCAGCATCCGATCCGCACGAGATGGAGACCGACCGGGGGTCGTTGTGAGCCAGCAGCAGAGGCCCGCCTGGACCGGGGGTTCCGACGAGGCCCTGGTCCCGCTGGGCCGTGGCGACGATTCGGCTCCGACGACCGAGCACGACGGCGCCCAGGCGCCCCACCGCGCCCGCCCGGCCACCGAGCACGTCCCCGCCGACCGGCACCCGGACCGGCACCCGCCCATCGCCCAGCGCGAGCGGGCCGACCACGAGCTCCCGCCGGGCCGGGGCCAGCCACCCCCGCGGGCCTCCCGCGACCTCGTCGACGGCCGACGCGACCGTGCCGA
>DATABK010000533.1:0-2046 GCA_036259695.1 Actinomycetes bacterium
CTGGCCGCCACCTGCCGGCAGGCCGGCCGCGACCCCGGGACGGTGCGGCGCTCGCTGGGGCTGAACACCCTGATCGGCCGGGACGCCGACGACCTGGTCGAGCGCTGGAAGCGCCTGGTCGCCCGGACCCCGCCCGGGATCCTGGACGGGGTCGAGCTGCGGGACTGGGCCGCCTCCCGGCTGGTCGGCACCCCCGACGAGGTCGTGGCCCAGCTCCGGGGCTGGGAGGAGCTGGGGGTGGAGCAGGTGATCGGCAGCTTCGGCGCCCTGCCGTTCTCCGTGTTCGAGGACGAGCAGCTGGAGCTGGCCGCCGAGCTCGTCCTGCCCAGGCTCGAAGGGCCGTAGCGAGGTTCTGCGCGTGAGGCGGGAGGATCGGACGGGGCCTCCCTAGGGCGGATCCCCAACCGCCGAAACCCGTCCCCCGTCCCGCCTCACGGCTCCCACCTCATTCCCAGGCCCGGCGGTGGGAAACCTACGGGTTCTGAACCCGCCGTCAGAACCGGACGGCGGTGAGGGTGAAGCTGTGCCGGGCCAGGTGCGGCCGGTCCAGGTCCGGGTGGGCCGCCTCGACCTCGGCCCGCAGCCGGCCGGCGGCGGTGTGGAAGACCTCGTCGGTGAGCCGCCAGGTGTGGGAGTAGATGCGGTTCTCGATGGCGGCCAGGGCCTGGGCGTAGGTCTCCCGCTGCTCCCAGAGGACCGGCTCCAGGGTCTCGGCCGTGCCGCCGAGGGCGGCCAGGGCGGCGACCTTGCGCTCGTTGTCGCCGGCGCCGACCACGCGCGGGCCGCCGCCCAGCGAGCGGGCCAGCTCGTCGAAGCGGCGCAGGGTCTCGGCCCGGGGGCCCTCGGAGCCGCGGTGGCTGCCGCCCCGGCCGATGAGGACGGCGCCGCCGCCGACGACCACCCGCCGCGCCTCAGCCAGGGCCTGCTCCCAGTCCGGGACCAGGTGGAGCACGTGGACCTCGAGCACGGCGACAAAGCCGGCATCGCGGAACGGGAGGCGGGTCGCGTCGGCCAACAGCAGCGGCGGGGGCGGCAGCCCGGCCGCGGCCGCCTTGGCCCGGTAGCGGTCCAGCATCGGCCGCGACAGGTCGATCCCGACCACCTCGCGGCCGCGGCGGTACAGGGGCAGGGCCACCCGGCCGGTCCCGACGCCCACCTCCAGCAGCGCTCCCGGCCGGCCGATGGCCGCCTCCACCCGGTCGGCGGCCTGCTCCTCGACCTCCGGGGGGATCCCCCGGCTCTCGTCGTAGTACCCGGCGGCCCGGTCGAAGGCGATGCTCACACGACCGCCCCGGCCACCACCTGGGCGGGGGCGGCGTCGGCGGGGGGGAGGGGGCGGCGGGCGACCAGCCGCTCGATCCGGCCCAGGCGGCGGGGCACGGCCAGGCGCCGCTCCCACAGCTGCACGGCCACGCCCTCCGCCGTGGCCTGGACCTCGACCCAGTTCACCGGGTAGGTGGGGACGAACACCGGCGGCAGGGCCAGCCAGGCCCGCACCGGGACCAGCCCCCTGACCCAGCAGCCGGCGTCGGCCGCCACCCGGTCCCCGGGCAGGCGGATGACCCCCGGCTCGTGGGTGTGGCCGGTGACCAGGACGGTGGCGTTCGGGTCGCGCCGGGCCAGCAGCTCCGGCAGGTCGCCCTTGCGGGCCTGGGCCTCGTCGGCGGCCTCGTCCGGGGTGGGCAGGCCGTAGGCGGCCGCGGCCCGGCGGAAGCTGCGGCCGAGGAAGGTCGAGAGCAGGGCCAGCAGGGCCAGGTTGGTCAGCACGAACGACGACACCCAGCGGACGGCCCGGTTGCCCAGGTAGGCGATCCGCCCCAGGTCGCCGACCAGCAGCCCGACGGCCAGGTTGAGGGCGATGGTCAGCAGGACCAGGGGGAGGGCGAAGTCGCGCAGGGCCCGGCCCATGAACTTGTAGAAGAAGTTCGAGACCAGCCACCAGGGGACGAGCAGGCCCGGCCGGACGTTGTCGACCTGGTCCAGGGCGAGCTGCGGGTAGCGGCCGCTGGCCGCCTCCAGGCGGTTCACGAACTCGGCGACCACGTG
>DATABK010000534.1:0-9425 GCA_036259695.1 Actinomycetes bacterium
GGGCGGGGGGCCGGGGGGCGGCCTCGGCGGATGGTCATGCTCACGGGAGAGCCCCCTTTCGAGGCAAGGCGTGGACGGCCGTACCGCCGGCAGGACGGGTGGGCCGGCACGGCGCAGGCCGGGTGGGAGGTGCGGTCAGGATCCGGGGAACCCCGCTGGCTCAGGCGCCCAGGGGAACGGCCGGGAGGTCAGACCGTGGCCGGTGATGAGGGCCGACGGTCGAGCTGTTCGGGCATCGAGATCGGATCACCACCTCGGGAGGGCACGGGTCTGGTAACGACGGGAGTCGTGGGGCGTTTCGAGGGAGGGAGGGGTGCTGCCGGGTCTATGGTCGGCCGGGGCGGGCTCGAGGACAAGGCTTGACTTCGCCGCCGGGCGGGGGGTGCGCTGGTCGGCGCCCGGCCGGCCGACTGCAGGATACGACGAGGGGACGACAACTGGACGAGCGACCCTGGTACACCGGCTTCTTCGACGACGACTACCTGCGGATCTTCGGGCCGGTGCTGGCCGAGGAGCGGACCGCGGGCGAGGTCAACGGGGTCGTCGAGCTGCTCGGGCTGGCGCCCGGGGCGGGGGTGCTCGACCTGTGCTGCGGGCAGGGGCGGCACGCCGTCCCGCTGGCCCAGCTCGGCTACCGGGTCACCGGCCTTGACCTGAGCCGCACGCTGCTGGGCCGGGCGGCCGCCACCGCCCGAGCGCAGGGCCGGCGGGTCGGGCTGGTCGAGGCCGACATGCGGCGGCTGCCGTTCGCCGACGGGAGCTTCGACGCCGTGGTCAACCTGTTCCACGCCTTCGGGTACCTGGAGGACGAGGCCCAGGACGAGCTCGTGCTGGCCGAGGTGGCCAGGGTCCTGGCCCCCGGCGGGTGCTTCCTGCAGGAGGTGGCCAACCGCGAGGCCCTGGTCCGGGGCTGGCACGACAGCGAGGTCGCCCGCCACGACGACGGCCTGCTGGTGCTCCAGGAGCGGGCCTTGGACTTGCGCACCAGCCGCGACGTGGTCCGCTACACCCTGGTCGACGCCGACGGCCCCCGGGCCACCCGTGAGGCCTCGATCCGGCTGTACACCCTGACCGAGCTGGAGGCCATGCTGGGCCGGGCCGGCCTGGAGCTGCTGGAGGTGTTCGGAGATCTCGACGCGGGCCCGCTGGAGCTCGACTCGAGCTTCGTCGTGACCCTGAGTGGACGCGCCGGCAAGGGAATCAGCTAAACTTCGAGAACCGCTCATTCGTCGCTGTGAGTGAGGGCAGGGGAGGCGGGATGGACCTCGGCCTTGGCTTCGACCAGGCCGCCATCGGGATGGCACTGGTCGGCTTGGACGGCCGGTTCCTGCGCGTCAACCGGGCCCTGTGCGAGCTCCTGGGCCGTTCCGAGGCCGAGCTGCTCGACAGCACCATCGGCGACCTGGCCGAGCCCGGGGGCGACCCGGTCCTGGCCGACCTGGGCCGGGCCGCGACCGACGAGGGCGGCCAGGCCGCCTTCCAGGTCGAGCGGAGCTGCCGGCGGGCCGACGGGACCCGGCTCGACCTGCTCGTCAGCGCCGTCCTGCTGCACGACCCGGACGGGCGCCACCTGGGCTTCTTCGGCCAGGTCCAGGACCTGACCGAGCGCAACCGGGCGGCCCGGCAGCTGCGGACGAGCGAGGCCCGCCTGCGCTCGGTCATCGCCAGCGCCCCGATCGTGCTCACCGCCTACGACACCGACGGGATCTGCCGCTTCTCCGAGGGCCGGGCCTTCGAGCGGCTCGGCATCACCCCCTCGGAGCGGGTCGGGCGCTCGTTCGTGGAGCTGCGGGGCGACCAGCCCGAGGCCGCGGCCGACTTCGAGCGGCTGCTGGCCGGCGAGGAGCTGTGGGCCAAGCGCCCGGTCGGCGACGTCATCTTCGACGTCCACTACCGGCCCCTGCTCGACCCCGACGGCCGGGTCGCGGGCGTGGTCAGCGTGGCCGTCGACGTGACCGACCTGGAGCGGGTCGAGCGCGAGCGCCGCCACCTGCTCGGCCAGCTCATCACCGCCCAGGAGGAGGAGCGGCGCCGGCTGGCCGGCGACCTGCACGACGACGCCATGCTCTCCCTGACCGCCGCCCGCATGCACCTGTCGATCCTCGACCAGGTGGTGGGGCGCCTCGGCGACGAGGCCGCCGGCAAGGTCCGGCCGGCCCTCGACCAGGTCCACGAGAACCTGGAGCAGGGGCTGGTGGCGGCGCGCACGTTCCTGTTCAACCTGCGGCCGCCGCTGCTGGACAGCGCCGGGCTGGAGCCGGCCCTGCGTCAGCAGCTGGCCAAGCTGGCCGAGCGGACCGGCTGCAAGACCGAGGTCACCTGGATGCTGGAGGAGCGGCTGGACCGCGACTTCGAGATGGTGGCCTTCCGGGTCGTCCAGGAGGCCCTGGCCAACGTGGCCAAGCACGCCGACGCCAGCACGGTCCGGGTGTGGGGGGAGCGCGAGGGGTCGATGGTGGTGATCGCCGTCGCCGACGACGGGGTCGGCTTCGACCCCCAGGTGGCCAGCGAGCGGGCCGCCGCCACCGGGCACCTGGGCCTGCGGTCGATGGCCGAGCGGATCGAGAGCGCCGGCGGCCAGCTGGAGATCAGCTCCCAGCCCTACCAGGGCACCCAGGTGGTGCTGCGCCTCCCCGGCTAACGCGGAACGGGCCGCAGGCGCCGGCCGACCAGGGCGCCAGCGCTGCTCACCAGGTCGCGGTGGAAGCGGTCGGCGGCGGTGGTCAGGTGGGTCAGCTCGTCGGGGGCCAGGGGCAGGTCGGCGGCGGCCGCGTTCGCCTCCACCTGGGCGACCGACGTGGCCCCGGGGATGGCCACCACCCCGGGGTGGGAGACGACCCAGGCCAGGGCCACCTGGGCCGGGGTGGCCTGGTGGGCGCTGGCCAGCTCGCGCAGGGCCGACAGCACCGGCTCGGCCCGGCGCAGGTTCTCGGCCGAGAAGAGGAGATTGCCGGCCCGGGCTCCGCCGGGGGCGGTGTCGGCGGTGTACTTGGCCGTCAGGACGCCCTGGGCGAGCGGGCTGTAGGCCACGATGAGGCGGCCGGCGGCGGCCGCATGGGGCAGCAGCTCCCGCTCTGGCTTGCGGGTGAGGAGGCTGTAGCGGACCTGGTTGGAGACGACCGGGGCACCGAGGGCGGCCTCGGCGGCCTTCCAGCGGCGCAGGCTGTAGTTGCTCACCCCGACCTGGCCGACCAGGCCGCCGGCCTGGAGGGTGCGCATGCCGGCCATGGTCGAGCCCTGGGGGACCAGCGGGTTGGGCCAGTGGACCTGGTACAGGTCGAGGTGGTCGGTGCCGAGCCGGGCCAGGCTGCCCCGGGCGGCCGCGGCCACCCGGTCCCGGGTCGGCCAGGTCGGGGTGACCTTGGAGGCCAGCACCACCGACTCCCTGGCCCCGGGGTCGGCCAGGGCCCGGCCGAGCAACCGCTCGGACCCGCCGCGGCCGTACAGCTCGGCGGTGTCGATCAGGGTGATGCCGAGCGACCGGGCCCGGTCGACCACGGCCAGGGCCTCGGCCGGGCCGAACTGGGTGCCCCAGCCCCACTCGGGGGAGCCGAACTGCCAGGCGCCAAGGCCGATGACCGACACCCGCAGGCCGCAGGCCTCGACGTAGCGCACGCTGGGCGTCCCCTTCTGGAGGCGGCCGGTTGGGGATGCAGCATTCCGCAGCCCCGGCGGCCGCAAACCCGCTCGGAGACCTGGGCTCAGGCGGTGCGGCGGCCGGCGAAGGCGCGCAGGTCCAGCACCGGGGCCATGGGAGCCGGGGCGGGGACGGGGGCGGCCGCGGCCCGGGGGCGGGAGGGGGCGATGAACCCGATGGCCGGGACCGGGACCTGGACCGCCTCGGCGACGGCCAGGGTCTCGGCGACCTCGAAGAACAGCTCGGCCAGGCCGAGGTGGAGGGCGGCGCAGACCGCCTCCAGGACCTCCGAGGAGGCCTCCTTGCGGCCCCGCTCGACCTCCGACAGGTACGTCAGCGAGACCCCGGCGGCCGCGGCGACCTCGCGCAGGGTGCGGCCCTGGTGCTGGCGCCGGCGGCGCAGCGCCTCCCCGACCGCCTCCCGCAGCTTCATCCGCCCACGACCTCGTCGACCAGGCCGTAGTCGCGGGCCTCGGCGGCCGAGAACCAGGTGTCGCGCTCGGTGTCACGGTGGATGCGGTCGACCGGCTGGCCGGTGGCGTCGGCCAGGAGCTGGTCGATACGGGCCCGCTGGCGCAGGATCTCCTCGGCGGCCCGCTCCAGGTCGGTGGCCTGGCCCTGGAACTGGCCGGCCCAGGGCTGGTGGATCAGGACCCGGGCGTTGGCGGTGGCCCGCCGGCGGCCCTTGGTCCCCGAGGCCAGCAGCACCGAGGCCATCGAGGCGGCCATGCCGGCGCAGACGGTGGCCACCGGGCAGGTCAGCTGGGCGATGGTGTCGACGATGGCCAGGCCGCTCAGGACCTCCCCGCCGGGGGAGTTGATCCGCAGCTCGATCGGCTCGTCGGGGTCCTCGCCCTCCAGGTACAGCAGGCGGGCCATCACGTCGTTGGCCCGCTCGGTGTCGATCGGCCCCGACAGCAGGATGACCCGGCGGCGCAGCAGCCGGTCGACCGGGTCGATGGGCCGGTCGAAGGACTCGGTGAAGGTCCCGATGCTCATGGGTGCACGGTACCGGACCGGCCGCCCGCCGACGACCCGTTCCGCCGAGGGCGAAGCCGGCGGCGCCCAGGTTAGGATCGAACCCGGTTCACCGCCCCGACCCCCGAAAGGCGGCCATGGCCAGGTTCCACACCATCGAGGGCTTCGTGATCGTGGCCGGCTGGCTGCTGCTGTTCCTGTTCGGGATCGGCCTGTTTCTCACCAAGCGCGACGCCGGCCGCCTCTACTGGGGCCTGCTGACCGTGCTCCAGGTCCTGCTCGGCGTCCAGCTGGTGGTCGGGCTGGTGCTGCTGCTCGGCGGGGGCCGCCAGCCGATCCTGCACTACTTCTACGGGGCCGTCTTCCCGGCCCTGGTCATCGGGGTCTGCCACCTGTTCACCCGCGGGCTGGAGAAGCCCCCCTACCACCTGTTCTTCACCATCGGGGCGTTCTTCGTGTTCGGCCTCACGGCCCGGGCCCTGATGACCGGCCTCGGGATCGGCTGACCGGTGACGCCCGACCGGCTACTCTATCGTTCAACCCGCCGGCCTGCCCGATTTGCAAGGATCCCGCCCGGCCCACTACATAGAGGCAGCGTCCACTCCGACCAGAGGATGGCCATGCAGCCCCGTCGTCGCGCTCCCGCCGTTCGCTGGTCCGCGCTGGCAGCCCTCGTGCTCATGGCCGCCGGGTGCGCCCCCCAGAGCGTCACCGAGGAGGGCCAGGCCGTCTACGGCCTCTACAACCTGTTCCTGTACATCGCCGCGGTCGTCTTCGTGCTTGTGTCGGGACTGGTCATCTGGTCGGTCGTCCGCTACCGGCGGCGCGACGACGAGCTGCCCAAGCAGACGCATGGCAACAACCGCCTGGAGCTCACCTGGACCTTGATCCCGACGGTGATCGTCCTGGTCCTGTTCGTGTTCACCATGCAGGCCCAGAACAAGGTCCTGGACCAGTCCGGCGAGGCCGACGTCGACATCACCGTCACCGCCTTCCAGTGGAGCTGGCGGTTCACCTACGAGGGCACCGGGGCCGAGATCGTCGGTACCCCCGACACCATTCCCGAGATGGTGGTGCCGGTGGGCCAGACCATCCGGGTCAAGCTGATCTCGGCCGACGTGGTCCACTCGTTCTACGTGCCCCAGACGCTGTTCAAGCGCCAGGCCATCCCGGGCACCGACAACTTCTTCGACCTCACCTTCGAGAAGGAAGGGCTGTACCACGGCCAGTGCACCCAGTTCTGCGGCCTCCAGCACCCGGACATGGTCTTCCGGGTGCGGGTGGTCAACCAGGGCCAGTACCAGAGCTGGCTGGCCGCCGAGAGCCGGCGCGGCGCGGCCGGGCAACCGGGAACCTAAGGAGCGACAGGAACCACCATGGCGACCACCGAGCTTCCCCTCCCGGCGCTTCCCGAGGCCCACCACGAGGAGCCAGCGGGGATCGTCGACTACCTGACCACCGTCGACCACAAGAAGATCGGCATCCTCTACATCTTCACCGCCTTCGCCATCTTCCTGGCCGGCGGGGTCCTGGCCCTGGTGGTCCGCTGGGAGCTGGCTGAGCCGGGGCTCCAGGCGATGAGCGAGAACACCTACAACCAGGTGTTCACCATGCACGGCACCCTGATGATCTTCCTGTTCGCCGCCCAGGTGACCACCGGGCTCGGCAACTACCTGGTCCCGCTCCAGATCGGCGCCGCCGACGTGGCCTTCCCGCGGGCCAACGCCATGTCCTACTGGCTGTACCTGTTCGGCGCCCTGATCGTGCTGTCCAGCTTCTTCGTGGCCGGCGGCCCGGCCGCCGTGGGCTGGACCGCGTACCCGCCCCTGTCGACGCGCGAGTACTTCCAGGGCACCGGTATGGACCTGTGGATCATCGGGCTGGCGGTGGTCGGGGTGGCCGGCATCGTGGGCGCGGTCAACCTGGTCACCACCATCTTCCGGATGCGCATGCCCGGCATGACGATGTTCCGGACGCCCCTGTTCACCTGGGGGATCCTGGTCAACCAGCTGCTGATCCTGTTCGCCTTCCCGCCGCTGACGGCGGTGCTGGCCCTGCTGTTCATGGAGCGGAACTTCGGGGCCCAGTTCTTCGACCCGGCCTTCCGGGGCAGCCCCCTCCTGTACCAGCACATCTTCTGGTTCTTCGGCCACCCCGAGGTCTACATCATCATCCTGCCCATCTTCGGGATCATCAACGAGGTCATCCCCGTCTTCTCCCGCAAGCCGCTGTTCGGCTACCGGGCGATGGTGTTCGCCTTCTTCGGCATCGCCGCCCTGTCGTTCGGGGTCTGGGCCCACCACATGTTCGCCACCGGGCTGGTGTACCTGCCCTACTTCTCGATCATGTCGCTGCTGATCGCGGTGCCGACCGGGATCAAGGTGTTCAACTGGATCGGGACCATGTGGCGGGGGGCGATCACCCTGTCAACGGCCATGCTGATGGCCCTCGGGTTCATCCTGGTGTTCCTCATCGGCGGGATCACCGGTATCTTCCTGGCCTCGCCGCCGATCGACTTCGCCGTCAACGACACCTACTACGTGGTCGCCCACTTCCACTACATCATGGTCGGGGGGCTGCTGTACGGCATGTTCGCCGGCTTCTACTTCTGGTTCCCCAAGATCACCGGGAGGCTGCTGTCGGAGCGGATCGGCCGCTGGCACTTCCTGACCTTCTTCGTCGGCTTCAACCTGACCTTCTTCTTCCAGTTCCTGGTCGGGCTGGACGGGATGCCGCGCCGGATCGCCGACTACGAGATCGAGCGCTGGACCTCGGCCAACGTCCTCTCGACGGTGGGGGCGTTCCTGACCGCGGTGTCGGTGCTGCTCTTCATCTGGAACTTCCTCGTCTCGATCCGGCGCGGCGACCCGGCCGGCGACGACCCCTGGGAGGGCAACAGCCTGGAGTGGGTGACGACCTCGCCGCCGCCCCACCACAACTTCCACCATCTGCCCGAGGTCCGCTCCGAGCGGCCGGCTTTCGACTACCGCCACCGCGACGACCCGGCGTTCGCCGCCGCCCAGACCGACCCCGAGCGCAAGCTGGATCGGGGCTGAGGGCGATGACCGACGAGGCGGGAATCCTGCTGCGGGTGTCGATCTTCGGCTTCGTCGCCGGGGTCATCTACTGGTTCCTCTCCTATGAGTGGCTGGGCACGGTGGCGCTGCTGCTGCTCGGCGCCGGCCCCGGCTTCGCCGGCCTGATCCTGGTCCTGGAGCAGCGCCAGCGGGGCGGAACCGGCGAGTCCCGGGCCGACAGCATGCGCCGCCTGGCCGGCATCCCGCCCCAGGACCCGCCCGGCCGCAAGGAGCTGGCCGCCGATGACCTGGGCGTGCTGCCCCTGCCCACCATCTGGCCGCTGGCCGCCTCCCTGGGGGTGGCCGTGCTGTTCACCGGCCTCATCTACGGCCTGTGGCTGGTCATCCTCGGCCTGGGCCTGCTCCTGTACGCCGGCTGGGGGTGGCTGGCCGCGGTCAACCGCGAGAACCGCTACGGCCGCATCCAGGCCGGCACCGAGGCCCCGTCCCCCCAGTCGGGCCCGGTCTCGGACCCCAACCCCCACCCCGACCCGGCGGAGCGGTCCGACAGCTAGCCGGTGCGGGTCGGCTCGCGCTCCCCGTCGGTGGAGACCGGCTCCAGGCTGACCGTCTCGTAGCCGCCCTCGGCGTTGCGGCTGAGCCGGACGCCGGCGTTGACCTGGGCCGGGCGCAGCCGGGTCCGGCTGAGCCCCTTGCAGATCCAGTAGGTGGCCAGGAAGGTCAGGATGGGGGCGATCACGATCCCCCACTGGAGGATGCGGGTGATGGTCTCGACCGAGACGTTGAGCAGGACGCCGAAGATGTCGTTGCCGCCCTCCAGGAACATGATGAAGAACACCATCAGGCCGGCGGCGCCGATGCCGGTGCGGACCGGGGTGTCGCGGGGCCGGTCGAGGATGTGGTGCTCGGCCCGGTCCTTGGTGAAGCGGCGTTCGATCCACGGCCACAGGGTGAGGATCCCGAAGGCGATCCCCGGGAACAGCACGGCCGGCCAGAACACCTCGGAGATGGTGTAGCCGAACAGGTTCAGGTCCCAGGGCGGCCCCAGCCGCAGGGCGCCGTCGAGGAAGCCGATGTACCAGTCCGGCTGGGCCGGCGAGGTCACGTTGTAGGGCTCGAACGGCCCGTACTGCCAGACCGGGTTGATCTGGGCGACCCCGCCCAGGAGGGCGAGCACGGCGGTGACGAACAGCAGCAGCGACACCGACTTGAAGGTCTGCTCGGGCCACAGGCGCTTGCCGACCACGTTGCGCTCGGTCCGGCCGTGGCCGGGGTACTGGGTGTGCTTCTGCAGCACCAGGATGGCGAGGTGCGCCCCGACCAGGGCCAGCAGCAGGGCCGGGAGCAGCATCACGTGGAACACGAACAGCCGCGAGATGATGTCGCCGGCCGGGAACTCGCCCCCGAACAGGAGATACGTGACCCAGGTGCCGATCACCGGGATGGCCAGGGTGACGGCGTAGAAGATGCGCAGGCCGATGCCGGAGAGCAGGTCGTCGGGGAGCGAGTAGCCGGTGAAGCCCTCACCCAGGGCCAGGAACAGCAGCAGGATGCCGACCACCCAGTTGAGCTCGCGGGGGCGGCGGAAGGCGCCGGTGAAGAAGACCCGGCACAGGTGGACGACGACCGAGGCCACGAACACCAGGGCCGCCCAGTGGTGGGTCTGGCGCATCAGCAGGCCGGCGTTGACGTCAAAGGAGAGGCGCATCGCCGAGTCGTACGCCAGCGAGACCTCCATGCCGCGCAGCGGGTCGTACGAGCCGTCGTAGGTC
>DATABK010000535.1:0-4176 GCA_036259695.1 Actinomycetes bacterium
CCCTCGACCGGCTGCTCGGCGTAGCGGATCCCGTACTCCTCCATCCGCCGGAGGATGGCGATGGCGTACTTGGGGGTGGGCCAGCCCTGGTTGGCGTCGACCACGATGTCGCGGTCGGGGCCGATCGTCTCGCGGACCTCGCGCACGACCCGGACGTCGTAGTCCTTGTCCCGCCCGACCTTGATCTTGATGGTCCTGATCCCCTCGGCGACCGCGGCCGCGGCCTCGCTGGTGGCCTCGTCGTAGTCGAGCCAGCCCAGGCTGTGGGCGATGGGGACCTCCTCGCGGACCAGCCCGCCGAGCAGCTGGTGGACGGGGACGCCGAGGGCCTTGCCCTTGATGTCGTGCAGGGCCTCGTCCAGGGCCGTCTTGGCGTACGGGTAGCCCTTGACGGCCAGGTCCATCTTCTGGTGGGCGGCCTCCAGGTCGAACGGGTCCTGGCCGAGCAGGGCCGGGCCGAGCACGGACTCGATCAGGCGGACGGTGAGCTCGGGCGCCTCCCCGAAGTACCGCCCGTGGTCGCCGCCCCACTCCTTGATGACGGTGGCCTCGCCCAGGCCCTCGACGCCCTCGTCGGTGCGGAGCCGGACGATCACGTAGCGGCCGAGGACCTCGCCCGGGAAGGCCATCTTGTGCAGGCGGCGCCAGGGGAGCGCCACCATGAAGGTCTCGACCTCGGTGACCTTCACGTGACCGCCGCGGGGACCTTGGGCAGGAGGCCGGCCGCCTGCCAGGCCGAGCTGATCTCCTCGGCGGTGACGACGCGGCCGAAGGCCCGCCGGATGTTGGCCAGGGTCGCCTGGTGCGGCTCGTCGCTGTAGGACGCGGTGCAGTCCGAGACCAGGACGATGTGGTAGTCGAGCATGTAGCCGTCCCGGGCGGTCGACTCGACGCAGACGTTGGTGGTCACGCCGGTGAGGAGCAGGTTCTCGACCCCCTGGGCGCGGAGCAGGGGGTCCAGCCCGGTCCCGATGAAGGCGCTGTAGCGGTGCTTGGTGATGACGTCGTCGCCGGGCTGGGGGCGGACCTGGTAGAACTCCGCCCCCCAGGTCCCCTCCTGGCAGTGGTGGGTGTCCAGGCCGATGAGCTCGTGTCGCTCCAGCATCGGCTTGGACAGCCACTTCTGGTCGTAGACGGCCCGGATGAAGATCGGCCGGACTCCCGCCCGCCGGGCCAGGGCGATCAGCCGCTCGGTGTTGTCCACGGCCCGGCGCATCGGGCCGAGCTCGTGCCCGTGGTTGGCGAACCAGCCGCCGTCGGCCAGGAAGTCGTTCTGCACGTCCACGACCAGCAGGCGGGTCGTGGACGGGGCGACCCTGGCCAGCGGCAGCCTGGTCGGTGGGGTCCCGGCCTCAGGCATGCGTCGCACCTCCTCGTTCGGCCAGCCTCCGGGCGGCCTACCCGCCCTTGGGCGCCGGAACCTTCCCGGCCAGGACGTCCTCGGCGCTCACCGGCCCCCCGAGCAGGTCCATGGCGATCTGCAGGGGGCGGGTGTCGACGATCTGCTCGAACGTGAAGCCGGAGGCCTCGCTCTCGAGCAGGCCCGAGGCCACGCCGACGTCGATCACGGTCTTGACCGCCTCGGGGGTCATCACGTCGTCGTTGTAGGGCCAGATCGAGTACTTGCGGGCGAAGTCCCAGTTGGTCTTGGTGATCGACTCGTCGACCCCGCCCTCGATGAAGCGGTCCACGGCCGCCTTGTACTGGTTGTAGTCGGAGGCCAGCACCCGGTTGGAGTACAGCGTGGTCGCGCAGAACCGGCCGGCGAGGTCGGTGTTCCGGTCGAGCCACTCGGTGGAGGCGTAGTAGATGTTGGCCAGGAAGTCGGCGTCCTCGGCGGTGACGCTGAGGGTGGTCACGGCGCCGGCCCCGAGTTGCTTCTGGAGGTCGGGCAACTCGAACAGGTCGACCGAGCCCACGTCGACCTGCTTGGCGGCCAGGGCGGCCAGCCGCTGGCTGCCGTCGCCGAGGACGGTCACGTTCTCGAGGTCGCTGACGGTGATCCCGATGCCCTTCTCCCGGAGCACCAGGTTCATGATGAAGTTGACCAGGCCGCCGGGGCTGTCGACGGCGACCCGGATGCTCGGGTCGGTGATCTGGTCGAGCGAGCTGATCTTCTCCTTGAGCCCGACGAGGTGCTCGGTGCTGTCGACCTGGACCGGGCAGAACGCCTTGAGCTTCTGGCCGCGGCTGATCAGCTGGATGACCTGGGTCAGGCCGGTCGAGCCGGCGTCGGCCCCGCCCGAGACCAGCACCTGGGCCGCCGCCCCCTCGTCCTCGAACTCGGTCAGCTGGTTGTTGGGGGCGAGCCCGAACTTGTCCCCGAAGAGCTCGGGGGCGTGGAACTGGCCGACATAGGCCTGCCCGGTGGAGCTGGTCACCACCCGGACCGGCTTGGGCCCGGAGGAGGGAGCCTCCTCCTCGCCGCCACCGCACGCCGCGGCCGCCAGCACGAGCGCGCTCACCAGCGAGAGCACCTTGACGAGCTGCCTCACCTTGCTCCCTCCTCGCTCATCCGGTCTTCCACCGGAGCAGCCGCCACTCGACGATCCGGGCCAGGCCCATCGTCACGGCGGCGATGATGGTGATGAAGAACACCGACCCGAGCAGCGTGCTGAGGTCGAAGGACCCGGCGGCGTTGCGGATCACCAGGCCCAGGTTCTCGGTCCGCAGGAACAGGTCGAACAGGATCGCGCCCTCGACCGACCGGCCGACGCCGATCCGCAGCCCGGTGATGATGTACGGGCTGGCCCAGGGCAGGATGATCCGCCGGTACATGTTGGTCCTGCTGGTCCCGAACGCCCGGCCCATCTCGACCACCGAGGGCGGCACCTCCCGGATGCCGGTGGCCGTGTTGACGATGATGACGAAGACGTTGAACAGCAGGACCCCGATGACCTTGGCCTTGAACTCCAGCCCGAAGTAGACGGCGATCACCGGGATGAACATCGCGATCGGCGCGGACAGCGAGGCGTTCACCAGCGGGTCGAGCACGCTCGACCAGCGCTCCGACAGCCCGAGGAGCAGGCCGACCGGGACGCCGATGGCGGTCCCGATGAGGAACCCGACGGCGGCGATCCGCAGCGTGCCCAGGGTGGCCACGAGGATGTCGCCCTCGGCGATCTGGCTGGCCAGGTCGGGCAGCACCTCGGAGGCCGGGAGGATGGCGATGAGCTGGCGGCTGCGGCCGATCGCCTCCCAGAGCAGGAAGAACAGGGCGATGGACAGGGCCCAGCGGGCGAGCTTGCCCCGGTCGACGGGCCCGATCGCCCCGCTGCCCGGCCGCCGCAGCCAGACCCGGCGCCGGGTGGTCGCCTGCACCTGGGCCATGGCCGCTACACCTGCCCCTCGGCCCGGGCGGCCGGCCGGAGCCTCCGCTCGGCCCACTTGAGCAGCTCGTTCACGACCACCGCGAAGATGATGATCAGCAGCACCAGCGGGTAGTAGAGGTCGAGCCGGAGCGGCGACCGGGAGAAGGTCTCCAGCAGGTTGCCGGCCCCCGAGAAGATCCAGAGCTCGGCGATGACCATGCCCTTCATGGCCATCCCGAAGCCGAGCCGGATCCCGGCGACCACGAACGGGGCCGCCGCCGGCAGGTAGATCCGGGTGAACATCCGCCAGCGGCCGGTCTCGAACGCCCGGGCGGTCTCCCGGAGCTCCCGGTCCACGTACCGGACGCCGGCGGCGGTGTTGATGATGGGGAAGAAGACCGCGAACAGGATGACCACCCAGGTCCGGTACCAGAAGCCGATGCCGACGGCGACGATCAGGATCGGCAGCAGGGCCTGCTTGGGGGTCACGAACAGGGTGTTGACGTACGGGGCGAGGACGTCCTCGACGAACCGGAACCGGCCCATCAGGGCGCCGACGGGGATGGCGACGAGCAGGGCGAGCAGGAACCCGACGAACAGCTGCTGGAGCGTCCCGAGCAGGGTCGAGGCGTAGCCCTCGCTGAAGATCTCGACGAAGCCCCTGATGGTCTGGGGGATGGTGGGCAGGAAGAACTCCCCCTTGACGACGGCCGTGACCTGCCAGACGACCAGGATGGCCCCGTAGAAGAGGGCTCGCAGGACCCACTTGTTGCGCAGGAGGCGCCGCCACCGGGGGAGGGGGGCGTCCGGGCCGCGCCGCGCCGGAGGCGGGGCATCACCGGCGGAGACGAGGTCCCCAGCGGAC
>DATABK010000536.1:0-3539 GCA_036259695.1 Actinomycetes bacterium
GCCTGATGGTCGCCGTCGAGCTGGTCGCCGACCGGGGAACGAAGGTGCCGTTCCCAGGCGCGCGCCGGGTCGCCGAGCGGGCGGTGGCCGCCGCCCGCGAGCGGGGCCTGCTCCTGTACTGGTCAACCGGGTGCGTCGACGGCACCGAGGGGGACCTGGTGATGCTCGGGCCGCCCCTGGTCGTCAGCGACGACGAGGTCGACGAGATGGTGGAGCTCACCGGGCAGGCGGTGGCGGCGGTCACCCGCTGACCAGCGGGCGGGGCGGTTCCGGGGGGGCGGAGGGTCGCGCAGTTGTGGGACCATGCTGGTGCCGGGGGTGGGACCAGCGGCGAGGGAGCGCGTGGCGCAGGGAAGGCAGCCCGAGCGGCGGGAGCCGCCCGGGCACGGCTCGGCCAACCGGGGACGGCGGGGATTGTTGCCGGCCGGGGTCGCGGTCGTCCTGGTGGCGCTGGTCGCCGTGGGCAGTCTGCGCGGGCCGCTGGGCGGTGGGCGGGGGCGGCCCAGCTACCCGGCCGACCTGATCGACAGCCTGCTGCTGTTGCTGTTCCTGGCCATGGTCGCGGCCGGGGTGCTGGCGGTGGTGGTGCTCTGGCCGGGCCGGGCCCTGGCTCGGCCGCGGCGCCGGGGTGGGGGGAGCTGGAACCTGATCCTGCCCATGGCCGCGGTGGTGCTGCTGTGGCTGTTCCGGGACCTGCTCGGGCTGGGCGGCGGCGACAGCGACCCGGCTCCGACCACCACCATCCCCTCGGCCAGCACCCTCGAGACGCCGGCCCCGCCGCCCGAGTCGGGGGTGGTGCCGCTGATCGTGGCCGGGCTCGCCCTGGCGGCGATGATCGGGATCGTGGTCGCGCAGGTGCTGGCCGACCGGCGCCGCCGTCGGCCGCCCCGGACCCCGGCCGAGCGGCTCGTTGCGCTGCTCGACGACACACTGGAGGACCTGGAGCGTGAGCCCGACCCGCGCCGGGCGGTGATCGGCGCCTGGGCGCGCATGGAGGCCGGCCTGGCCGCCGCCGGGCTGCCCCGCCGCCCGGCCGAGGCCCCGTTCGAGTACGCCGCCCGGGTGCTGGAGACCGCCCTGGCTCCGACGGCCGGGGCCCTCCGCCCGGATTCGGTGCACCGGCTGACCGGGCTGTTCGAGCGGGCCAAGTTCAGCCGCCACGACATCGGCGAGGTCGAGCGCGACCAGGCGATCGCCGCCCTGCGGACCGTCCGTCGGCAGCTGGCCGAGGCCGTGGAGCAGGCCGCCAAGGCGGAGGCGGCGGCCAGGGCCCGGGCCGCGGGCGAGCCGGTGGGAGGGCCAGCGGACGGGGACCCAGTGGCCGGGCGGGGGAACGGCCGATGATCGGGGCGGTGGTCCGGGCGGTGCTGGTGGCCGTCATCGCCACCATCACCCTGGTGGCGCTCCTCCAGCTCGCGCCGGCCCGGCGGCCGCTTGTCCTGGCGGTCTACCTGCTGGTCATGGGCGGGGTGGCCGTGCAGCTGCTGGTGGCCTGGCTGCGGCTGCTCTACCCGCCGCCGCCGGCGTCGCCCTTCGACGCCGCCCTGGCGGCCAGGCCGGCTCCGCCCAGGCCGCCGGCGGAGCTGGACCGGCTGGCCCGGCTGCTCGCCCTGTCCAGCGCCAGCGCGCTGCACGCCCACACCCGGCTGCGGTCGGAGCTGCGGCCGGTGGTCGCCGACCGGCTGCGGTGGTCGCTGGCGGTCGACCTGGACCGCGACCCCGAGGCCGCTCGGGCGGCGCTGGGCGAGGCCGGGTGGGCACTCCTGGCCCGCGACCAGCGGGACCTGCCCGACCGGGAGGCGGCCGGGCTGCCCCCGGCGGCCCTGGCCGAGCTGGTCACCAACCTGGAACGGATCGGCGGCCCGGACCCCTCCGGGTCCGGGGAACCCCAGGGGGGTTCCCCGGTGCATCGGGAGGGGCGGCCATGACCGAACCCCTGGCCGAGCTGCGGCAGCTTGCCGGGCGGGTGCTGGACGAGGTCGAGCGGGCCGTGGTCGGCAAGCGGGAGGCCCTGGAGCTCGTTCTGCTCGGGCTGCTCGCCGACGGGCATGTGCTCCTCGACGACTACCCGGGGCTGGCCAAGACCCTGATCGCCCGGTCGTTCGCCCGGGTGACCTCCCTCGGCTTCGCGAGGGTGCAGTTCACCCCGGACCTGATGCCGTCGGATGTGACCGGGTCCTCGATCTACAGTCAGCGGTCGGGGGACTTCGAGTTCCGGCCGGGGCCGGTGTTCACCAACCTGCTGCTCGGGGACGAGATCAACCGGTCGCCGCCCAAGACCCAGGCCGCCCTGCTCGAGGCGATGCAGGAGCGGCAGGTGACGATCGACGGGGTGACCCGGGCCCTGGAGCGGCCGTTCCTGGTCGTGGCCACCCAGAACCCGATCGAGTTCGAGGGGACCTACCCGCTGCCCGAGGCCCAGCTGGACCGGTTCCTGCTGCGGTTGTCGGTCGGCTACCCGTCGGCCGAGGCCGAGTGGCGGATGCTGGAGCGCCGCCTGGAACGGACCGCCGACGAGGTCGAGCTGGCCCGGGTGGCGACCCCGGCCGACGTGCTGGCCATGCAGCGGGCGGTCGAGCAGGTCCACGTGGCCGAGAGCGTCGGCCGCTACATCGTCGAGCTGGTCTCCGCGACCCGGGCCAGCCCCCGGGTCCAGGTCGGGTCCAGCCCCCGCGGGAGCCTGGCCCTGCTCAAGGTGGCCAGGGCCAAGGCCGCGCTGGCCGGCCGGGACTTCGTCACCCCCGAGGACGTCAAGGCGGTGGCCGTCCCCACTCTGGCCCACCGGCTCATCCTCCGGCCCGATCTGTGGGTCCGGCGGGTCCGGACCGAGGACGTGCTCGCCGAGCTGCTCGAGCAGGTCCCGACCCCGCCCCCGGAGGCCGAGCCGGCCGCCCTGCGGTCCCGCCCGGGAAGCTGACCCGGGGTGACGCGCCGCCCCAGCACCAAGATCGCCGTCTACGTCGGGGTGGCCGCCCTGGCCCTGCTGGCCGGGCTGGCCCTGGGCCGGCCCGAGCTGGTCGCGGTGGCCGCCCCCCTGGCCGTGCTGGTGGTGGCCGGGCTGGCCGGGGCCCGGGACCCGGAGCTGGCCGCCGAGGTCACCGTGGACCGGGAACGGGCCCTGGTCGACGACCAGGTCACCGTCACCATCACCCTGGCCGCCGGGACCCGGGTCGAGCGGCTGGAGGTGCTGCTGGTCGTGCCCCCCGGGATGGAGGGGCCCGCCGGGACCCGGCGGCCCTGGGCCGGCGCGGTCGACCTGGCCGCCGGGGAGGAGCGGGACCTGGCCGTCCGGCTCACCTGCCGGCGCTGGGGCGCCTACTGGCTCGGCGACGTCCATCTGCGCGCCCACGACCGGTTCCGGCTGTTCACCTGGGAACGGCACCTGGACCGGCACGCCCCCCTCAAGGTGTTCCCCGTCCCCGACGCCCTCCGGGCCCTGGTCAGCCCGGCCGAGACCCAGGTCTCGACCGGGAGCCACGTCGCCCCCCAGCGCGGCGACGGCATCGAGTTCGCCGATCTGCGGCCGTTCCTGCCCGGTG
>DATABK010000537.1:0-6376 GCA_036259695.1 Actinomycetes bacterium
CACCGCCCCGGTGGAGCCAGGTGGAGGGACGCCGGTTCGCCCGAGCTGCCCGGCTTCCCCGCCCCTCATCCCTATTTTCCCTGCTCAACGCCCTCTCTCGGTGGCTGCGAATGCGTTGACGGTGGGTGGTCGGTGGAGTAAAGTGGCGCCAAGTGGAGGGCACGGGGGAGGGGAGCGGCGCTGTTCATCGGCACCTACGACCACTCCCTGGATCCGAAAGGCCGGGTGATCCTCCCGCGTAAGTTCCGGGACGAGCTGGGGCAGGACATGGTGATCACCAAGGGCGTCGGCAAGGAGCGGTGCCTCTATGTGTTCCCGCAGGCCGAGTTCGAGGCCTTCGCGGCCAAGCTCCACAGCCAGCCCCTGACCGCCCGCCCGACCCGGGACTTCGCCCGCATGTTCGTGGCCGGGGCCAGCTCCGAGACCGCCGACTCCCAGGGCCGGGTGGTCATCCCCCAGGCCCTGCGCGAGTACGCCGGCCTGGCCAAGGACGTGGTCCTGCTCGGCCAGATCCGCCGGGTCGAGATCTGGGACAAGGCGGAGTGGGAGCGGTACCGGGCCGTCGCCGAGGCCGCCTACGCCGACGAGACCAACGCCGCCCACCTGGCCGAGCTGGGGATCTGATGGTGTTGACCGCCGCCCGTCACCAGCCGGTCATGATCGACCGCGTCGCCGACCTGCTCCGGCCCCGCCCGGGGGCGACCTTCGTCGACGCCACCCTCGGTCTCGGCGGCCACAGCGAGCGCCTGCTCGAGGCCAGCGCCCCCGACGGCCGGGTGATCGGCCTGGACCGCGACCCGGCCGCCCTTGACCTGGCCCGCCAGCGCCTCGCCTGGGCGGGGGACCGCCTGGTCGCGGTGGCGGCCTCGTTCGAGGACCTGGGCGGGGTCGCCGCCCGCCTGGGCGTGGACGCCGTCGACGGGGTCCTCTACGACCTCGGGGTCTCCTCGCTCCAGCTCGACGAGGGCGACCGCGGCTTCAGCTACCGGGCCGACGCCCCCCTGGACATGCGGATGGACCCCACCACCGGGATCTCCGCGGCCGAGGTCCTGGCCACCTACCCTCGGGCCGACCTCGCGCGCATCCTGCGCGACTACGGCGAGGAGCGCTTCGCGGGCCGCATCGCCCGCGTGCTCGACGAGGCACGCCGTCGTACCCCCATCGCCACCACCGGCCAGCTGGCCGAGCTGGTCAAGGCGGCGGTGCCCGCAGCCGCCCGGCGGACCGGTCCCCACCCGGCCCGCCGGGCCTTCCAGGCCCTGCGCATCGAGGTCAACCGGGAGCTGGACGCCCTCCGGGCCTCCCTGCCGCAGGCCATCGACCTGCTCGCCCCCGGCGGGCGGCTGGTCGTGCTCGCCTACCACTCCCTCGAGGACCGGATCGTCAAGCAGGCCCTGGCCGCCGCGGCCGGCCGGCCGGTCGAGACGCCGCCCCGCCTCCCCGTCGACCCACCGGCCGCCCCGGCGGCGACCCTGGCCGTGCTGACCCGCCGGCCCGAGCGGCCCTCGGAGGCCGAGGTGGCGGTCAACCCGCGGGCCGAGAGCGCCAAGCTGCGTGCGGCCGAGAAGCTCCAGCCGACCACCGAGGCCCGAGGGGGGCAGTCATGAGCAGCGCATCCGGTCAGGCCAGGGCCCCGAGGCAGGCGCCCCGCCCGCAGCTCCAACTTCCCCGGCTGCGGGCGGTCGCGCCGATCACCCGGGTCCCGCGGCTCCCGTTCCTGCTCCTCACCATCGCCGCGATCGTGGCCGGAGTGTTCGGCCTGGTCGCGCTCAACGTCAGCGTCAACCAGCAGTCGTTCCGGATCAGCGAGCTCCAGCGCCAGAACCGCCTGGCCGAGGCCCGCTGGACGGCCCTGCAGGCGGACGTGGACCGGCTCAAGGCGCCCGCGCGCATCGCCAAGGCAGCCAAGAACGCCAAGCTGGCCCCTGCCGGCCGGCCGCGGGTGGTCGCCTGGCCCGGCTCGCGCGGCCGAGATGTGGCCTCCCCGGGGGCGGCGACTTCCCCCGCCGCCCACGGGGCCGGCCTCGCCCGAGGCGACGACCAGTCCGGCTGGACAGCCGGCGACCCGTTCCCGCTCAAGCGCTACCTGGCCGAACCCTAGGCCGCCGGTCCGACATCTCAAGGGGGAGCAATGCCGCAGGCAAGCGGCAGGAAGAGGCCGCCGCCACGCCGTCGGCCGCAGCGTCGCCCGCTGCGGCCGAGGCGTCGGCGGGTCAACGGCCGGCGGCGGCTCCTGGCCCTGCTGATCCTCAGCGTGCTGGCGTTCCTGGCCATCTCCGGGCGGCTGATCGTCCTCCAGGTCTTCGACGCCGGCTCCCTCGACCAGGCCGCCGCCCGCCAGCGCCTCACCGTGCTCGACCTTCCGGCGACCCGCGGCCGCATCTTCGACCGCAACCTCAACGACCTGGCCCTGTCGGTCCCGGCCCGGGCCATCTGGGCCGACCCCCGCCTGGTCAGGGACAAGCCGCGCACCGCCGCCCGGCTGGCCAGCACCCTCGGGGTCAAGAAGGCGACCCTGGCCGAGCGCCTGGCCTCCAAGGGCCGGTTCGTCTACCTGGCCCGCCGGATCCCCAAGGTCCGGGGCGACATCGTCCAGCGGATGAACCTGCCCGGGGTGTTCGTCGAGGTCGACGTGGCCCGCCGCTACCCCTCGGGCACGGTCGCCGCCCAGGTCCTCGGCTTCGTCGACATCGACGGCCACGGCCAGGCCGGCATCGAGCAGCAGTACGACGGGCTGCTGCGCGGCCACCCGGGCAAGATCCAGCTGGAGCGGGACCCGCAGGGGCGGGCCATCCCCCAGGGCCGCCGCTCCCTTGAGCCGGCCGAGCCCGGCACCGACCTGGTCCTCACCATCGACCAGCACCTCCAGTACGTGACCGAGCAGGCCCTGCACCGGGCCGTCCGCGACCACAAGGCCAAGGCCGGCTCGGTGGTGGTGATGAGCCCCCGCACCGGCGAGGTCCTGGCCATGGCCAACGTGCCCACCTTCGACCCCAACCGGATCGCCCGGAGCAAGCCCGAGGCCCGCAAGAACCGGGCCATCGCCGACGTGTTCGAGCCCGGCTCGACCAACAAGACCATCACCGCCGCAGCCGCCCTCCAGCACGGCATCGTCACCCCCAGGACCGAGACGATCGTCCCCGACAAGCTCCCCCTGTGCCCGGAGAAGACCTTCCGCGACTCCCACTCCCACGCCCCGGAGCTGATGAGCTTCGCCGACATCGTGGCCCAGTCCTCCAACGTTGGGACGATCATGGCCGCCCGCGACCTGGGCGCCGATCGGCTCTATAAGGCTCAGGTCGACTTCGGCTACGGGCGCAGGAGCGGCGTCGACCTGCCCGGGGAGTCGCCGGGGATCCTGCGCGACGCCAAGACCTGGTACTGCACCGACCTCGGGACCAACGCCATCGGCCAGGGCGTCGCCGTGACCGTGCTCCAGATGGCCAGCGTGTACGCCACCGTGGCCAACAACGGGGTGCTGCGGTCCCCGACCCTGCTGCGGGGCACCGTGGACGCCCGCGGCCACGTCGCCAAGGCGGCCCGCAAGCCGGGCCGCCGGGTGCTGTCGGCCCGCACCGCCAAGACCCTCTCCAGGATCCTGGAGGGCGTGGTCAGAGAGGGCGGCACCGGCACCCTGGCCGCCCTCGAGGACTGGCGGGTCGCCGGCAAGACCGGCACCGCCCGCAAGCCCGACAACGTCCGCGGGGGCTACAAGCCAGGGGCCTATGTCGGCAGCTTCATCGGCTTCGCCCCGGCCGAGCGGCCGGCCGTGGTGGTGGCGGTGGTGATCGACGAGCCGACCCGTGGCTACTACGGCGGATCGGTTGCCGCGCCGGTGTTCCGCGAGGTCACCAGCACCGCCCTGCGCCGCCTCGGGGTGGTCCCGACCTTACCGGCCAAGGCGGTGCGCTGATGCTAGGCTTTCGCCGGCTGCCACCTACGCCAGGGAATGGCGGTCGCTAGCGGGCGCCGGCGTACCCGCCGCCGGCCGTCCGAGCCGACGACGCGGGTCTCGAAGGTCATGACCTTGACGTCCCGGCGCGCCCCCCTCGCCAGTCTCGCTCCGGCCGTCCAGGGCGACATCCGCGGCGACGCAGGGACGATGGTCACCGACGTCGTCCTTGACACCCGCAAGGTGGTCCCGGGCGCGCTGTTCTGCTGCGTCCCCGGGGCCAGGGTCGACGGCCACGAGCTGGCCGGCAAGGCCCTGGACGCCGGGGCGGTCGCCCTGTGCGTGCAGCGGCCCCTCGACCTGGACGCCCCCCAGCTGGTCGTGGCGGGCGTCCGCGACGCCCTGGCCCCGCTGGCGGCCGCGTTCTTCCAGCACCCCTCGGACCGCTTCGACCTGGTCGGGGTGACCGGCACCAACGGCAAGACGACCACCACCTACATGCTGGAGGCGATCTTCCGGGCCGCCGGCCGCGTCCCCGGGGTGCTGGGCACCGTCGAGGTCCGGGTGGGGGACGAACGCCGCCCGGCCGTCCACACCACGCCCGAGGCCCCCGACCTCCAGCGGCTCCTGGCCGAGATGGCCGACGCCGGGGTGCAGGCGGCGGCCATGGAGGTGTCCAGCCACGGCCTGGCCCTGCACCGGGTCGACGGCACCCGGTTCAAGGCGGCCATCTTCACCAACCTGACTCAGGACCACCTGGACTTCCACGCCGACCTGGACGACTACTACCTGGCCAAGCGGCGCCTGTTCACCCCCGGGTTCACCCCCCTCGGGGTGGTCAACGTCGACGACCTCCACGGGCGGCTGCTGGCCGGCACGGCCGGGGTGGCCACCGTGACCACCGGGACCGCCGCCCACGCCGACTGGCGGGCCACCGAGGTCGCCGCCTCCCTGGAGGGGACCAGCTTCCGGCTGCATTCCCCGGCCGGGTCGCGGCCGGTCCGGCTGCGGCTGGCCGGCCAGTTCAACGTCAGCAACGCCCTCGGCGCCCTGGCCGCCGCCGACGCCCTCGGCATCGACCTGGAGGAGGCCGTGGCCGGGCTGGAGGCCCTGGCCGGGGTGCCGGGACGCTTCGAGCGGGTCGACGCCGGCCAGCCGTTCACCGTGCTGGTCGACTACGCCCACACCCCCGACTCCCTCGACAACCTCCTCCGGGCGGCCCGGGCCGTGACCAAGGGACGGGTGATCGTGGTCTTCGGCTGCGGCGGCGACCGCGACCGGGCCAAGCGGCCGCTCATGGGCGAGATCGCCGGCCGCCTGGCCGACCTGGCCGTGGTCACCTCCGACAACCCCCGCTCCGAGCCCCCGGAGGCGATCGTCGCCCAGGTCGCCGAGGGGGTGGCGGCCGGCGCCGGGCCGGACGGGTTCCTGGTCGAGGTCGACCGCCGGACCGCCATCCGGGCCGCCCTGGCCATGGCCCAGCCGGGCGACGCCGTCCTGCTCGCCGGCAAGGGCCACGAGCAGGGCCAGGAGTTCGCCGGCGGCCGCAAGGTCCCCTTCGACGACCGCCAGGTCGCCGCCGAGGAGCTCCGGGCCCTACTGGGAGCCGCCCGGTGATCCCGTTCAGCTTGAAGGAGCTCGCCGAGGTGACCGGGGGGCGGCTGGCCGGCGCCGACCCGGACGCGGTCGTCACCGGGGTCGCCGTCGACTCCCGGGTGGTCAGGCCAGGGGAGCTGTTCGTGGCCCTCCCGGGCAGCCGCACCGACGGCAGCCTGTTCGCGGCCGCCGCCGCCGAGGCCGGAGCCGCCGCCACCCTGGCCCAGGAGGGGACGGTCTTCGCCGGGCCCCGGGTCGAGGTCGCCGACCCCCTGGCCGCCCTGGCCGCCCTGGGCACGGCCGTCCGCGAGCGGTCGGCGGCCACCGTGGTCGCGGTCACCGGGTCCAACGGCAAGACCACCACCAAGGACCTGCTCGCCGCCGCCCTGGCCACCCGCCTGGAGACCGTGGCCAACCAGGCGTCGTTCAACAACGAGGTCGGCCTGCCCCTGACCCTGGCCCGGATCGAGCCCGGGACCCAGGCGGTGGTGGTCGAGATGGGGGCCCGCGGCCCCGGCCACATCGCCGCCCTGGCCCGCCTGGCCCGGCCGACGGTGGGCGTGGTCGTCAACGTCGGCGAGTCCCACCTGGGCATGTTCGGCTCCCGGGAGGCGATCGCCAAGGCCAAGGGCGAGCTGGTCGAGGCCCTGCCGGCCGACGGCACGGCCGTCCTCAACGCCGACGACCCCCAGGTCGCGGCCATGGCCGACCGGACCGTGGCCCGGGTGGTCACCTTCGGCCAGGGCCCGGCCGCCGAGGTCAGGGCCGAGCGGGTCGCCGTGGACGGCGACGGCCGGGCCAGCTTCACCCTCGTCACCCCGACCGGGACGGCCCCGGTCACCCTGCCCGCCCCCGGCGAGCACCTGGTCTCCTGCGCCCTGGCCGCGG
>DATABK010000538.1:0-3029 GCA_036259695.1 Actinomycetes bacterium
CCCCCCCCCCCCCCCCCACCGGCCTCCTATCAGGACGATGGCACTCCTCTGTGTCCTTCGGCGACGGATGCCGGCTCCGTCGTTGGCGGTTTCCTGGCGAGCCTGGCCGGGGAGTCCGGCTCCCGGTGATGACTTCCTCCATTGCTGTTGACTCGTTGCAGGACGGCCCATGACGCGCCATCCGCCACGGCGGTCAGGGCCCCGAGGAGCGATGGGCTTGAGCGCTGGTCAGCCCACCGGTGAGTTCCAGCATGACGAGGTCATTGAGCTAGCCCCGCTGCTGCGACGTGTCATCGGTGCCCGGGTCCGGGACGGGCAGGTTGTCGAGGACCTGGTGCAGGAGACCCTCACGCGGGTCATGGCGGCGCGCCGGCGCCTCGAACCGCGGACCCTTGCCCCGTATGCCGTCGTGACCGCCAGGAACCTGATCAGGTCCCTGGCGACCAGCGAGGATCGCAGCCGACGGCACGCGCACCGGCTCATCGACCTGCGCGAGCCGGTGCTCCCCGAGGAGGAGGCGCTGCGCCGCGAGGAGCGCCGAGCGATCACCACCGCCTTGGGCAAGCTGCCCCGGCAGGATCAGGAGGCTCTGGTCGCCCATGAGGTGGAAGGGCTGGACACGACCACGCTGGCGGCCACCCGGGACTCGACTCCCGGTGCCGTCGCCGCCCAGCTCAGCCGGGCCCGGGCCAGACTCCGCGTGGAGTACCTGCTGGAGCTGGAGCAGGCCGAGCCGCCGACCGCCCGCTGCCGCCCGGTGCTGTTCGCCCTCTCGGCCGGGGACCGGCGCCGCCAGCGGGACCTGGACGCCGGTGGTCACCTGCTCGGCTGTGGCTGGTGCGCCCGGCTCAGCGAGCCCCTGCTGGACCGGAGAAGGACCGCCTCGGTGGCCGGCGAGGTCCGTATCCCCATCCAGACCGACGCCGACGTGGTCACCGCCCGCAAGCAGGGCCGCGAACTCGCCGCCCGCGCCGGCTTCTCGGCGACCGAGCTCACCATCATCGCGACCGCCATCTCCGAGATCGCCCGCAACATCGTGATGTTCGCCAGGCGCGGCGAGATTCTCGTCAACCTGGTCGGTGAGAACAGTCGTCAAGGCGTGACCGTGGTCGCCCGGGACTCCGGGCCGGGCATCCCGGACCTCGAGCAGGCCCTCCGGGACGGCTACAGCGGCTACGGCGGCATGGGGCTGGGTCTGCCGGGCTCGCGGCGGCTGATGGACGAGTTCGAGATCACCTCGGAGGTCGACAAGGGAACCACGGTGACGATGACCAAGTGGCGACGAGAGGCGTGATGGTCGCTTGAGAAAGGAGTCGGAAATGGAGACAGGGACGCCGCAGGAGGTCCCGCTTGTTCAGGAAAGCCGGGAGGAGGACCTCGAGTTGCTTCCCGAGCTCGTGACCCATCTGCGGGACCGCCGAACCGAGCTGCGCGAGCAGTGGGCCAACCGGATCACCAACGCCCATCTGCTGTCGGCCATGACCGACGAGGAGATCTTCTCCATGGCCACCTCGGTCTACGACAGCTATGTGGAGGTGCTGGAGACCGGCAGCGTCGAAGCGCTCCAGGCCTATGCCCTTGACCTGTCGGAGCGGATCATCCCCCGAGGCGTGGAAACCTACGAGGTCGTCGGCATCGTCCTGCTGCTCCGCGACGTCCTGGCCCGGTCGCTGTTCGAGAAGTACCAGAAGGACTTCGAGCTGCTGAACCGGGTCCTGGACGCCTATGAGCCGGCCGCCAACCGCATCGCCAACACCGTGGCCGTGAGCTTCGTCCAGGAACGCGAGCGCATCATCCGCCAGCAGCAGGAGGCGATCCGGGAGCTGTCCACCCCGGTGCTCCAGATCCGCGAGCGCATCCTGATCCTGCCCATCATCGGCGTCCTGGACGAACAACGCGCCAACCAGTTCACCGAGCAGCTCCTGGCCGGCATCCGCAGCCATCGGGCCAAGGTCGTGGTGATCGACATCACCGGCGTCCCCGACGTCGACTCCGAGGTCGCCAACCATCTGGTCCAGGCGGTGGACGCCTCACGGCTGATGGGGGCCAGCGTGATCCTCACCGGCCTCTCTCCAGAGATCGCCCAGACCCTGGTGACCATCGGGGTCGACCTTGGCAAGATGAACACGGTCGGCGACCTCCAGGGCGGCGTCGAGGAGGCAGAGCGCCTGCTCGGGTTCCACGTGACCAGGTCCGACCCGGTCGACAACCGTCAGCACTGACTGGATGGTCAAGCAGATGCTGGTCTCGATCCTGCGGCAGGGCAGCTACCTGATCGCCTCGATCCACGAGGCTCTCAACGACCGCGAGATCGTCCAGTTCCAGCAGGACCTCGTGGAGCGGATCGGCACCCATCGCGCCCGCGGCGTCATCATCGACGTCGCCGCCCTCGACGTCATGGACTCGTTCGGCTCCCGCACCCTGCTCAACCTCGCCCATGCGGCCCGGCTGCGCGGCGCCGAAACGGTGATCGTCGGGATCCAGCCGACGGTCGCCTTCGCGATGGTGCGCCTGGGCATGGGGCTCGACAACGTCCACACCGCACTCGACCTCGAAGAGGGCCTGGAGTACCTGCAGCGGCTGCTCCAGCAGGGACCGGAGCGTCAGACCCAGCGATGAGCGCGACCAAGCTGGCACGGTTCCGGCGTGACTACGCACCGGCCTTCCTGCAGTACCTCTCCGAGGCCGGTGAACCGGGACGCAGGACGGCCTACGAGCTCGGCCGCCGGGCGGTCAGCGAGCGCCTGAGCATGCTCGACCTGGCCCGGATCCATCACACCGTGCTGCTGGAGGCGCTCAAGACCCACAGGACCGCCTCCGAGCTTGAGCACATCGCGGGGGCGGCATCGGAGTTCCTCGTCGAGGCGCTGGCCGTCTTCGAGATGGCGCATCGAGGGTTCACCGAGCTGGTCTCAACCGACCAACCCGGACGAGCGCCAACCCAGGGTGATCCGCCGGACGTCATGCCGGACCGGTGAAGGTGTCACAGAGTATGGCGGGCGGATGCGGAGGAACCGCTCGTCAGCGGC
>DATABK010000539.1:0-8213 GCA_036259695.1 Actinomycetes bacterium
GGCGGCCGGATCCTGGAGGCGGCCCCGCCCGAGGAGTTCTTCGCCAGCCCGCGGACCGAGCGGGCCAAGGACTTCCTGTCCAAGATCATCAGCCACTGACGGGCGGCCCGAACCGCCCAGGCAAGGAGGGAGCACCATGCGAGCACGACGCACGACCGCCCTGGTGGGGGCGGCCCTGGCCCTCATGCTGGCCCTGGCCGCCTGCGGCGGCGGCGGCGACGAGGGCGGCGGCGGCGGCCAGGTCAACGAGGGGGCCAGCTTCGCCGAGGGCACGACCATGGCCCGGCTCAAGGAGGCCGGCAAGGTCACGGTCGGGACCAAGTTCGACCAGCCGCTGTTCGGGCTCAAGAACCTGGAGGGCAAGCCGGAGGGCTTCGACGTCGAGATCGCCAAGCTGATCGCCGGCGAGATGGGCATCGCGGCCGACAACATCACCTGGGTCGAGACCGTCTCGGCCAACCGGGAGCCGTTCATCCAGCAGGGCAAGGTCGACTTCGTGGTCGCCACCTACACCATCAACGACGAGCGCAAGCAGGTGGTCGACTTCGCCGGGCCGTACTACGAGGCCGGCCAGGACATCATGGTCGCCAAGGGCAACCCCGAGGGCATCGGCGGGCCCGACGACCTCGCCGGCAAGAAGGTCTGCTCGGTCACCGGCTCGACCCCGGCCGAGAACATCCGCGAGAACTACCCCGAGGCCGACCTGACCGAGTTCGACGTCTACTCCAAGTGCGCCGAGGCTCTCAAGAACGGCCAGGTCCAGGCCGTGACGACCGACAACGTCATCCTGCTCGGGCTCATCAGCCAGGACCCGGAGGCCTTCGAGCTGGTCGACAAGCCGTTCACCAAGGAGCCCTACGGCATCGGGCTCAAGAAGGGCGACACCGAGTTCCGCAACTTCATCAACGACACCCTGGAGAAGATCGAGCAGGACGGCCGCTGGAAGGCGGCCTGGGACGCCACCGCCGGCAAGGTGGCCCCCGGGACGCCGACCCCGCCGGCGATCGACCGCTACTGAGCCGGGCCGGCCGGAGGGCCGGGACGTGGACGCCGTCCTCGACAACCTCGGCACCTTCCGTCAGGGCTTTGTCACCACCCTGGCCCTGACGGTGCTGTCGACGGTGCTGGCGCTGGCGCTGGGCACGCTGCTGGCGGCCATGCGGGTGTCCCCCGTCCCGACCCTCCGCGGCGCCGGGGCCACCTACGTCGAGATTGTCCGCAACACCCCGCTCACGGTGGTGTTCTTCTTCGCCGTGTTCGTCCTGCCCCAGCTGGACGTCCGCCTGTCGTTCTTCGCCTTCGCGGCGATCGCGGTCACCGTCTACCACGCCGCCTTCTTCTGCGAGGCGGTGCGGTCGGGCATCAACGCCGTCGGGGTCGGCCAGGCCGAGGCGGCCCGCTCCATCGGCCTCACCTTCACCCAGTCGCTGCGGCTGGTCGTCCTCCCCCAGGCGTTCCGGACGGTCGTCCCGCCGCTGATCAACGTGGTCATCGCCCTGACCAAGAACACCTCGATCGCCGGCGCCTTCGGGGTGGTCGAGCTGACCGCCGTGGCCACCCGGCTGGCCAACGCCAACAGCGACGCCGTGATCGCCATCTTCCTTGGCAGCGCCGTCTGTTACCTGGCCCTGACCCTGCCGTCGGGCTGGCTGGCCGGGCGGCTGGAGCGCCGGGTGGCGGTCGCCCGATGAGCGAGGCTGTCCTCTACGACGCCGCCGGCCCGCGGGGGCGGCGGCGCGTCCTGCTCGGGAGCATCGTCGGGGGGCTGGTGGTGGCCGCGCTGGTCGCCGTGGCCGTGGCCCGGCTGGCCGCCAACGGCGCCCTGGAGGCCGAGCGCTGGCGGGTCCTGACCCAGGGTGACCTCCAGCGGCTGCTGGGCCGGGGCCTGGCCGCGACCCTGCGGGCCGCCCTGCTGGCCATGGTCCTGGCCATGGTCGTGGGGGGACTGCTGGCCGTGGCCCGGCTGTCGCGGCGACGCTGGCTGGCCCTGCCCGCCGGGGCCTGGGTGGAGCTGTTCCGCGGCCTGCCGCTGCTGCTGCTGATCCTGTTCCTGTTCCTGGGGCTGCCGGCGATCGGGCTCTCCGTCTCGACCTTCTGGGCCCTGGTGGCCGGGCTCACCCTCTACAACAGCGCCGTCATCGGCGAGATCTTCCGGGCCGGCATCCTGTCGCTGCCCAAGGGCCAGACCGAGGCCGCCTACTCGATCGGCCTGCGGCGGGGCCAGACCCTGCGCCTGATCCTGATCCCCCAGGCCGTCCGGCGGATGCTCCCGGCCCTCATCAGCCAGCTGGTCACCCTGCTCAAGGACACCTCGCTGGGGTTCGTGATCGCCTATGCCGAGCTGCTGCGCGTCGGCCGCAACGCGGTCGAGTTCCTCGGCGGCCCCTACTCGATCCCGGTCTACACCGCCATCGCGGTCATCTACATCGCCGTCAACGCCTCCCTGTCGTTCCTGGCCCGCTGGCTGGACCGCCGCACCCGGCGCCGGCTGGGCCGGACCGTCCAGCCGAGCGCGGCCGACGAGGCCGCCTAGCGAGGCTCCTCGGCCAGCTCGAGCAGGTCGAAGGTCAGGGGTGGTTCCGGCCGGGCGCTGTGACAGGTGAGCGGGCGCGGCTCGGCGTTCCGGGCGACCCGCAGCCGCACCGTCACGACGGCCCCGCCGGGGCGGCGGAACCGGACCTCGCGCAGGTCGCCCTCCAGCCGCCGGTGGCCGGCCAGGTCGAGGTCGCCGACGCCGGCCAGGCCGGTCTGGGCGCGGGCGAACCACTCGGCCGCCTGCACGGCCGGCGGGTCGATGCAGCAGCCTCGGTAGTGGTCGAGGTCGATGGCCCCCTTGCGGTGGAGGCCGACCACCCGCTCGGCCTCGGCCGGCCCGACCCGGCCGAAGTAGTGGCCGCCGGGCAGGCAGACCAGGTTGCCGGCGAACCGGTCCCCGCCGACGTGCGAGCTCTCCCAGATCAGCTCCCCGTGGCTGGCCTGGAGGGCCAGCGCGGCCGGGCGGCCGTAGGTGGCGCAGCAGCGGTCGTGGCGGCCGTTGGTGCAGACCAGGTAGACGGGCTCGGTGGCCTCCTCACCGAACCCGGGCCGCTCGCCGGCCACGACCTTGGCCATGTCCAGGTCCAGCAGCTCGGCCGGGTCGCCGAGGTGGCGCCGCTCCAGCCAGCGGCCGGTCCGGCTGGTGTGGGCGACGAAGCAGGTGGCGGGCTGGCTGGCCCCGCGCCCGGGCCGGCGGATCAGCAGCAGCCGCAGGTGGGCGGCGGCGGCCGCCCGGTCCAGGGCGCGGGCCAGGTCGCGGTCGAGCCGGCTGTCGGTGACCGCCTCCCGGCCCCACGGCCCGGGCTGCTCCAGCAGGACCCAGCCCCGGACCCGGGAGGCGGTGCCGTACAGCGGCTCCTCGAGGGCGCGGGACAGGGTCGCGCAGGGGAGGGCCTCAGCCAACGGCGCTCGGCTGCAGCAGGCCCTCGCGGACCAGCCGCCGGGCCAGCACCAGCCGGCTCGGCCCGTCCAGGTGCCCGGCCAGGTCGGCGGCGCGGACGCGGTCGGCGTCCAGGAGCTGGCGCACGGCCGGCTCAAGGGCCGCCGGCATGTGCAGGGTGCGGTCGCCCAGCAGCAGCTCCAGCCGGTCGCCGGCGACCCGGAGGCGGCAGGTGGCGCCGGGCCGGCGGACCAGCTCGGTGCCGTCGTCCAGCTCGTCCAGGGCCAGCAGCTGGCGCAGCTGGCCCTGCAGCAGCGGCGGCCGGTTGGACCAGAATCGGCGGACGGCTCGCTCGGCCACCGGGGCGAGATCGACCTTGTCGAGGAAGCGGCGCAGCTCGGCCACCCGCTCGGCCAGGCCGGCGGCCAGCCCCTCGGGGTCGTCGGCGAACCCGACCGGCAGGCCCTCGCGGGCCCAGGGCTCCTCGTTGACGCCCGCGACCACCTCGCGCAGCAGCTCGTTCCAGTTGTAGGTGAGCATGCCGACGGTCAGGTGCAGCGAGGCCGTCTCGGCGGTGCGGGCGGCGTGCCGGAAGCCTCGGGGCACGTACAGGCAGTCGCCCGGGGCCAGCTCGGCGTCGACCTGGGGCGCCTCGGTAGGCGACTCGGCCCCGGGGGGCAGCTTCTTCTGGTGGGCGAGCGGGAACGGCACGGCCGCGTCCCAGACCTGCCAGAGCTTGCGCCCGTGGACCTGGAGGACGAACACGTCGTGGGTGTCGTGGTGAACGCCGAGGCCGCGTGAGGCCGGCGGGGTCAGATAGGCGTTGACCTGCACCGGGTGGGTCAGGAAGAGCTCCAGCTGGCGGCAGAAGCGGGTCAGCGGCGCCCAGTAGCGGTGCAGGCCCTGGAGGACGATGGTGGCCCCGCCGTGGAACAGGTCGAAGACCTTGCCCGGATCGGCCAGGTCGGCCACCGGCTGGGAGCCGATCCGCCCCGACTTGGTGTAGGCGGCCGGCGGCAGCGGCTTGCCGTCCTTGACCATCCGGAAGGCCGGCACCCGCGGCGAGGTGCTGGCCAGGATCTGGTCCACGTCGTCCAGCGACAACAGGTCGTCGAACCCGTCGGGCCCGGCCCCGCGGCGCAGCAGCGGGGCCTTGGCCCAATGGTCGCGGACGAACGCCGCCGGGTCGCCGGCGCAGCGCTCGATCGCAGGGATGCTACTGGTCGGTGGTGTCGGCATCGCCGCCCGTGTCGCCCCCGTAGCCACCCTGCCCGGTGTCGGTGGAGTCGGTGGTGTCCCCGCCGAACCCGCCACCGCCGCTGTCGGTGCCGTCGGTGGCGTCGCCGCCGCCGAAGCCGCCGCCCTCGCCGCTGTCGGTGCCGTCGGCGTCGCCGCCGCCGCCGCTGTCGCCGTCGGTCCCGTCGGTGCCGTCACCGTCGGTGCCGTCGGCGTCCTGGGGGTCGGCCACGGTGGCCGTCGGGGCGGTGCCGGGGCCCTTGGCGTCCTCACGCCAGGTGGTGACGATGTCCTCGTCCTCGACGCGGGTGGTGCCGTCGGTCATGGCCGCCCTCCTCGGGGCTCGGCTGCTGGGCGAGGCTACGCTAGCACCACCGTGCCAGGAGCAGACAGCCGGCTCAGCCGAGGGCCGCCACCACCTCCCGGTAGCGCTCCCTGGCCTCCTCCTCGGTGTCGCCGATGCAGGTCACGCCCATCTTCCCGTACTCCCGGAGCGCCCCCAGCAGGTGCATGGTGGTGCCGGTGCGGCGGCGGGGGTCGTAGCCGAGGCCGAGCCGGTCCACTTGATCGATCACGTCCTCGGGCTCGCGCCCGACCAGGGCCGCCGACTTGAGGTTGTCGGTGGCCAGGTACGACTTGGCCCGGCCGCCGGCCACCAGGCGGCCGCCGTCGGCGTCGTAGCGGCCGTCGGTGACCAGCGCGACCATGCCGAAGGGGTGGGTGGTGCCGCCGACCCGGAGGTTGATCTCGGCCAGGTAGACCCGCAGGTGGCGGCCCTCGGGGACGACGAAGAAGTCGACCCCGAAGTAGCCGATCACCCCGCGGGCGGCCAGGACCCGGCCGACCCGCTCGGCCGCGTCCTTGATCTGGCCGCGGTAGGCGGCGTCGGCCGGGAAGCGGCAGCCCAGGTAGACCTGGCGGTTGGGGCCGCCCAGGACCTGGCTGTGGGTGGACAGGACCAGCGGCGTCCCCCCGGGCAGGATGCGCAGCTGCACGCTCGGGGAGACCATGCCCGGGACGTCCAGCAGCTCCTCCACGACCGCGCCGCCGGCCTCGATCTTGGCCGCGAACGACGGCCAGGACTCCTCCTCGGCGCAGAACACCACCGGCGAGTCCAGCAGCGAGCCGTTGAGGCCACCCAGGTCGACCACGGCGTTGCCCTGGCCGGAGAAGCCGTCATTCAGCTTGATGACCACCGAGCCGACGGGCGGAGCCGGCCGCTCGCCCAGGCGCCGGGCCGCCTGCTCGACCGCCTCGACCGAGCGCAGGTCCTCGGCCCCGTCCAGCACCGGCACCCCGGCCAGCCGGGCGACCCGGCGCGACCCGGTCTTGGAGCCGAGGCCGGCCAGGGCGGCCGGCGGCCCGTACAGGGGCAGGCCGAGCCGCTCGGACAGCTCCTGCTCGTCGGCGGTGACGTTGAAGGGCTGCACGAACGCCCCGCCCGGGCCCTCGCACAGCTCCCGGACCCGGTCCAGCAGCTCAGGCCGGTCGAGCAGCTTGGCCGTGAGCGACCGGGGGGCGGGGTCGCCGGTGGCCAGCATGTGCAGCCGCGACCGGGCCCCGGCCGGGTCGGGCAGGAAGCCGAGGTAGTAGTCGACCACCGCCTCCTCGACCGGCATCGAGGTCAGGTAGACGACCTTGACCCCGGGCCGGCGCAGCAGCAGGAGCAGGAACAGCAGCCGTTCCTCGTAGTAGCCGATGCCGACGATCTTGCGCAGCTCGGAGGTCGGGAAGCTCAAGGAGGGGAGCACCACCACCGTGCCCTCCCCGAGATCGAGCGGGTCGCTCGCCGGGTACCGGACGGCGAAGGTGCGCTGCAACTCCTCGAAGGACACAATCGGGGGGGCAGACCACATAGTTAAAGATAACCAGTCATGTGTCGTGCGCGCATCCCCCGATTTTCCCGGATCGTCATTTTCTGCGAGATCGCCGGACCACCGCGGCCGGGTCGCGGCATCATGGGGGCATGACCCAGTCGACGACCTTCTTCGAGGCGGTCGGGGGCGAGCCGACCTTCCGGCGGCTGGTCGCCGGCTTCTACCGCCGGGTGGCCACCGACCCGGTCCTGCGCCCCCTGTACCCGGAGGAGGACCTGTCCGGCGCCGAGGAGCGCCTGCGCCTGTTCCTGATGCAGTACTGGGGCGGCCCCCACACCTACAACCAGACCAGGGGCCACCCGGCCCTGCGCATGCGCCACCACCCCTTCGCCATCGGCCCGGCCGAGCGGGACGCCTGGCTGCGCCACATGACCGCGGCCGTGGAGGAGCTGGACCTGCCCCCGCAGCTGGCCGCTCCCCTGCTCGAGTACCTGGCCATGGCCGCCACCGCCCTCACCAACCGCCCCGGTCACTGACAGCACCAGCGGGCCACGGTGTCGGCCAGCATGCGCAGGCCGGCCTTGAGGCCCTCGACCGGGACGCGCTCGTCGTCGCCGTGGAACATGGCCGCGAAGTCGGGGTCGGACCGCTCCAGGCGGACCGGGGCGAAGCCGTAGCAGGCCGTGCCCAGCTCGGACCAGAACTTGGCGTCGGTGAACCCGGGGGTGACCGTGGGCACGGCCACCGCCCCCGGGTGGTGGTCGGCGACCACGCCGGCCAGGACGCCGAACAGCGGGTCGCCGGGCGGGGTCACGGTCGGGGGACGGCTGGGGGCCAGCAGCTCCAGCTCGATGTCGGGCCCGGCCAGCGCGCGCAGCTCGGCCAGGAGCTCGGCCTCGCCGGAGCCGACGGCGATGCGGCCGTCGAGCTCGGCCTCGGCCCGGCCGGGGATGACGTTGACCTTGCTGCCGGCGTGGACCACGGTCGGGCTGGCCGTGTTGCGCAGCACCGCGCTGAGCAGGCGGGCCATGCCGGGGTCGCGGACGCCGCGGCGCAGGACCAGGTTGGACCAGCGGGGGTTGAGCAGCAGCGGGAGGGCGGCCCGGCCGGCTCGGCCCTGGAGCTCGGCCAGGGCCTCCAGGAACCGCCGCACCTCGGGCGAGGGGTGCAGGGGCAGCCGGCGCCGCCCGACCCGGGCCAGGAACTCCGACAGCCGGACCACGGCGTTGTCCTCGCGGGGGATGCTGCCGTGCCCGGTCGCCCCGGTGGCCGCCGCCCGCAGCCAGGCGATGCCCTTCTCGGCCACCTGGATCGGGTAGAACGGCCGCCCGCCGAGGTAGAAGGTGGCCCCGCCGACCTCCCCGAGGGCGTGGCCGGCCCGGACCTTGTCGGCGTGGTGGTCGACCAGCCAGGCGCTGCCGGCCTGGCAGCCGGCCTCCTCGTCGGCGACCACGGCCAGCTTGAGCTCGCGCCGCAGGGGCACCCCGAGCCGGGCCAGCAGCCCCACGGTGGCCACGCTCATGGCCACCATCTGCTTCATGTCGACCGCGCCCCGGCCCCACAGCTGGCCGTCGTGGATTTCGCCGGCGAACGGCGGGTGCCGCCAGCGCCCGGCCTCGGCCGCGACCACGTCGACGTGGCCGTTGAGCAGCAGCGGGGGCTCGGCCCCGTCGCCCCCGGGGAGGCTGGCGACCAGGTTGGCCCGCCCCGGCGCCGGCGACAGCACCTCCGGCTCCACCCCGGCC
>DATABK010000540.1:0-1507 GCA_036259695.1 Actinomycetes bacterium
GCCGCGACCTCAAGGTCGTCGGCCGGGCCGGCATCGGCCTCGACAACGTGGACGTGGCCGCGGCCACCCGCCTGGGGATCATGGTCGTCAACGCGCCCCAGTCGAACGTGATCTCGGCCGCCGAGCACACCGTGGCCCTGATCCTTGCCCAGGCCCGCAACATCCCCCAGGCCCACGCCGCCCTGCGCAACGGCGGCTGGGAGCGGCGGCGGTTCCAGGGCACCGAGCTGTACGGCAAGACCCTCGGCATCGTCGGCCTGGGCCGGGTCGGGGCCCTGGTCGCCCAGCGCTGCAACGCCTTCGGCATGCGCCTGCTGGCCTACGACCCGTTCGTCAGCCGCGAGCGGGCCGCCCAGATGGGGGTCGAGCTGGCCAGCCTGGCCGAGGTGCTGGGGCGGGCCGACATCGTCACCATCCACCTGCCCAAGACCCCGGAGACGACCGGGCTGATCGGCGCGGCCGAGCTGGCCGCCATGAAGCGGAGGGCCCGGCTGGTCAACACCTCCCGGGGCGGGATCGTCGACGAGGCCGCCCTGGCCAAGGCGGTCGGCGACGGCCAGCTGGCCGGGGCCGCCCTGGACGTGTTCGCCGAGGAGCCGACCACCCAGAGCCCCCTGTTCGACCTGGACGGCGTCGTGGTCACCCCCCACCTGGGCGCCTCCACCGCCGAAGCCCAGGACAAGGCCGGCATCACCATCGCCGAGCAGCTCCTGCTCGCCCTGGCCGGCCAGTTCGTGCCCAACGCGGTCAACGTCGACGCCGGCCCCGTGCCCGACGCCCTGCGCCCGTTCCTGCCCCTGGTCGAGAAGCTCGGCCAGCTGTACGTGGCCCTGGCCGGCGGCGGCCCGGGCGGGCGGACCAGCGCCGTCGGCGGCGGCCGGCTCCGGATCGACTACGTCGGGGCCCTGGTCGAGCAGGACACCCGGGTGCTGACCCTGGCCGCGCTCAAGGGGATGCTCGGCCCGGTCTGCCACGAGCCGGTCACCTTCGTGAACGCGCCCCTGCTGGCGGCCGAGCGCGGCATCGAGGTCACCGAGTCCAAGACCCGCCACAGCCGCGACTGGGTGAACCTGATCACCCTGTCCGGCGAGGGCTCCCGGGGCCCGGTCGGGGTGGCCGGCACCACCGTCGGCCCCCGCGACAACGAGCGGCTGGTGGCCATCAACGGCATCGCCGTCGACATGGCCCCGGCCCGGCACATGGCGTTCCTGTTCTACGAGGACCGCCCGGGCGTGATCGGCCGGGTCGGGACGCTGCTGGGGGAGAGCGGCGTCAACATCGCCAGCATGCAGGTTGGCCGGCGCAAGCAGGGCGGAGAGGCCCTGATGGCGCTGACCGTGGACGCCGGCATCCCCGCCGGCGTGCTCGACCGGGTGGAGCGGGAGATCGGCGCCCACGAGGCGACCTTCGTCCAGCTCGCCCAGACGGGAGCAGGCGCATGACCCGGACGACCTCCGGTGCGCCGCTGCTTCTGATCCTCCGCTGCCGTGGGGGGGGGGGGGGGGGG
>DATABK010000541.1:0-3622 GCA_036259695.1 Actinomycetes bacterium
CGACCACGATCGGGAAGCCGTCGCTGGGGCGGCCGGCCCGCTCGAGGGCCCCGGCCAGGACCGGCCAGGCCTCGGTCGTCTTCTGCCAGCGGAAGTGGGCCAGGGCGAACCAGCCGTCGGCCAGCCGGGCCACCCGGTCGAGGGCCTTGGGGGCGGTGCCGCCGAGGTACAGCGGCGGGCCGCCGGGCTGGGGCGAGCGGGGGCCGACGGGCAGGTCGGTGTCGTCGGGCCCGTCGTCGAGCACCCCGTCGGCCAGGGCCCGGCGGAGCTTGGGCAGCTTCTCCTCCAGCAGGCGGCCACGGCTGGAGCGGTCGACCCCGAAGGCGTCGAACTCGCGCTCCACCCAGCCGCCGCCGAAGCCGAGGACCAGCCGGCCGCCGGCCAGCAGGTCGACCACACCCGCCTGCTCGGCGACCTCCCGGGGCCGGTACTGGGGGAGCAGCAGCACGCCCGTGCCGAGCCGGATGCGGGAGGTCCGGGCGGCCACCGCGGCCAGGAACGGGAGCTGCTGGGAGAGGTGGCCGTCCTCGACCGCGTGGTGCTCGCTCCCCCACACGGCGGCCAGCCCCAGCTGCTCGGCCAGGACCGCCTCCTCGAGGCGCTCGGCGTAGAAGCCCGGGTCGGGCTGGCGTCCGTTGCCCGGCCGCAGCTCGGTCCAGATCCCGAAGGTCGCTGGTCGTGGCATGCCCAGACCCTACCCCAACCACGCCGGGTCCAGACCTGCGCTCAGGGGCCGTCGGCCCGGTGCAGGAGCCTGCGGAGGATCTCCTCCTGGGCGGCGGGGTCCGGGTCGGGGAACTGGGCGGCCAGGCGGACCAGGAAGGCGTCGACCTCGTTGCAGGCGTAGCCGCGGGGGCCGAGGGGGAAGCGCTGGCGCAGCACGTCCCAGCGGTTCAGGGTCTCGCCGTCCCGGCCGGCCAGGGCGCGGGCCGCCTTGGCCAGGAACAGGTCGACGTGGGTCGGCAGATAGCCGGGGGCGCCCCGGTCGAAGCTCCGCGTCTCCACCTCCGACGGGGTCAGCGGCGGCGCCGTGGGGAGGATCGGCGGCCGGGCCGACGGCGGCGGCGGAGTCGCCGGAGACGCCGGCGCCGCCGAGGGCGGCACCGTCGGTGGCGGGAAGAACCCCTCCTCATCCACCGGCCCCGGCGGGGGTGGGCCCTCCGGCGGAGCGGCCGGCTGGGCACTCGCGGCCGGAGCCGGTTCCTGCGCCGGGGGGCCGGCCGGGGACGCGGGACCGAGATCGCCCGGCGGCCCCGAGGCGGGATCGGGAGCGGCCGGCGGAGAGGCGGGACGGGCATCGGTGGGTGAAGCGGCGGCTGTGGGACTGGCCGGGGGTGGCTGGGCAGCAGGCAGCGGGCCTGCACCCGCCCGCCCCTGCGACGCTGGGAGGGGGCCGGCGGCCGGCGGCTGCCGCCCTCCTTCCAGTGGAGGCTCTGTGCGAGCGCGCGGCTCCATCCACCGATCGGCCGCCAGGGCGGCATCCGGGTCGGGCGGCGGGATCCCCCCTTGACCCGCCTCGGGTGCTTCGTCTCGACCGGCCACTGGCCCTTCGGCCTGGCCCACCGGACCCTCCCGCTCCGGACCGGCCGGCGACCCCACCGCCCGATCCGCCGCGGACCCCACAGCTTCACCGCCCTCCGGCTCCACCTCCGAAGCCCGTCCTGCCGCGACCCCGAGCCCGCGGACGGGCGGTGGGAACAACGCCGACCGCGGGGGCGCCGGCAGGGCGGAGGGGGGGCGGAGGGGTTCGCGGGCGGCGCGATCGAGCTCGGCGACGACCTGGTCGAGGAACTCGTCGACCTCTCCCATCTCGTAGCCACCGAGGGCGGGCTGGAAGCGGGCCTCCTCGACGGCTTCGGGGGTGAGGGGCGGCGGGTCGTCCGGGGTGTTGGTGGTGGGGCCGTTGCGGAGGCGGTCCAGGTCGTCGGCGGCCCGTTCGAGCAGGCGACGGACCTCGCGTCGCTTGTACCCTCTGACGACCCTGGTGAAGGTCCGCGTCCGGACCTCTTCGGGGGCGAGCCGGCCTTCGGTCATGGCGCCAGGTTCTCTTGGGCGGTCATGGCGACCAGCAGCGTGCTCCTTGACCCGGCAGGTTGGCAAACGGAACCCGGTGGTAACGGACCGCCACCCGAACCGAGACCGGCCGGATATCGATCGGGGACGTGCCCGAGATGGCGCCGATCGGGTTTCGTGACCGGCCAGGCGGACCTTGGAAGTCGACCGCTCCAGACAGGGAGCGTCGACCGGGGGGTCAGCAATGCGTCCAGTTCACTTCCGTCTCGCCGCCGCGGCCGGCGTGCTCGCCGTCGCTGTCGGGGTCGCCACCGCCATCATGGTCGGCCGCGACAACCCCGCCCAGCCGGCCGCCGCGGCCAGCCCCACCACCACCTCCGTCGTCCCCACCGCCGACAACGACACCCCGCCCCGGGTCGTCAAGGACCCGGCGCCCACCACCACGCCCAAGCCGCCCGTCGACCAGCCGGGCAGTGCCGCCAAGGCCGCCGCCGTGGCCTTCATGCGCGAGCTCGGCATGCGCGACCCGGTGGCCGCGACCTACCGCAAGACCGGCGCCGCCACCGCCGAGGTCGGCATCCACCCACGGGCCGGCGAGGGCGGCCGCCCGCTCGACAAGATCACCACCCAGGTCCAGCTGCACCGCTACTCGGGCGGCTGGGTCCCCACCGGGGCCAAGGCGGACGCCATCGAGGTCGACGAGCCCCTGCCGTTCGCCCGCATCTCCTCGCCGGTGCCGGTCAGCGGCATGTCCATCGCCTACGAGGGCACCGTGCACGTGGCCGTCACCGAGGACCGGCGCGGCGCCGACCGCGTGCTCGGCAAGGGCTTCGTCAACGGCGGGGCCGACGCCCTCGGCCCCTTCCGCGGCCAGGTCCCGTTCACCCGTCCCACCGGCGACGCCGGCTGGGTCGTCTTCACCCCCGACTCCGGGGCCGACCTCGGGACCTTCTCGGCCACCGCGGTCCGGGTCCGGTTCGTCACCAGCGACCACAAGCCCCAGATCCTGGGCGTCGTCACCGACCCGCGGCCAACCGGCTCCAGTCAGCTGGTGACCCTGACCGGGTCCGGGACCCTGACCGTGAGCGTCAAGGGCTTCGCCATCGACGAGCTCCGCGTGCTGCTGGTGCCGAGCGGCACCGGCACCCGGCCCCACGCCACGCTGCTCGGGGTCGACCGCACCAGCGAGAACGGCGAGCGCTGGTCGGTCGCCTGGCGCTACCCGAACCAGCCGGTCCACGGCCACCTGCTCATCCAGGCCAGCGGCCGGGGCGGCACGGTCGAGCACGACCGGATCGCCGTGTACCACGCCTAGCCACCAGCCCAGCCGCGAAGAGGGGGGAGCCGCCCGGCTCCCCCCTCACGCGTGCGGTTCTAGACCCGGTCGAGGCTGGCCAGCTCGTCGTCGCTCAGGCGCAGGGTGGCCGCGGCCGCGCTGTCCAGGATCGTCTCGGGGCGGCTGGACCCGGGGATGGGGATGACCACCGGCGCCTTGGCCAGCTGCCAGGCCAGGGCGACCTGCTGGGGCGAGACGCCGTGGGCCTCGGCGACCTCGCCGAAGGCGCGGTGGCGGCCGCCCAGGGAGCGGCCACGGCCGATCCCGCCCAGC
>DATABK010000542.1:0-3871 GCA_036259695.1 Actinomycetes bacterium
CCGCGGCCACGGCCGGGCCGTCAAGGGTGGCGTCGTCGGCGACCACGGCCCCGCCGCCGGTGGCGACGGCGCGGGCGTTGGCGGCCTGGTGGTCGGCGGTGGCGTGCGGGAGCGGGACCATCACGGCCGGCATGCCGGCGGCGGTCAGCTCGGCCACGGTGATGGCCCCGGCCCTGGTCATGGCCAGGTCGGCGGCGGCGTAGGCCAGGTCCATGCGGTCGACGAAGGGGACGCTCTTGACCAGCAGGCCCCGGCCGTCGGGGTCGGCGGCGGCCCAGGCGCCGGGACGGGCCAGTGCGCGGTGGCCTCGATCACGGCCTGGTTGATGCGGCGCGCCCCCTGGCTGCCGCCGAACACGAACAGGGTGCGGCGGGCGGGGTCGAGGCCGAAGGCGGCCACCGCCTGGTCGTGGAGGGCGGGCCGGTCGAGGCGGGCCAGCTCGGGCCGGACCGGGTTGCCGACCACGGTGGTGCGGTCGGGCGGGAAGCCGGCGGCGGCCGCGTTCACCCCGACCGCGATGCGGCTGGCGACGCGGGCGGCCAGGCGGTTGGCGATCCCGGGGACGGCGTTCTGCTCGTGGAGGACCACCGGCACGCCTTCCAGCCGGGCGGCGATGGCCACCGGCAGGGTGACGTAGCCGCCCATGCCGCAGACCACGTCGAAGCGGTGCCGGCGCAGCAGCCGGCGGGCGGCAAAGGTGCCGTTGACGGCGGCGAAGGGGGCCTTGAGGGTCTCGGGGGCCAGCCGGCGCGACAGGGGCAGGATCGGCAGCAGGTCGAGGGCGAAGCCGGCCTCTGGGACCGCCCGGGTCTCGATGCCCCTGGTCGTCCCGGCGAAGCGGACGGTCGCCTGAGGGTCGTGCTGGACGATCGTGCGGGCCAGGGCCAGGCCGGGAAACACGTGCCCGCCGGTGCCCCCGGCCGCGACCAGCAGCGAAAGGCCAGGCCGGTCCTCCACCGCCGGCAGCCCCTCCGGCCCCGGGGCGGCCCGCTCGGGCGCCGGCCGCCCGGGAGTCGTTGGTGTCGGATCGACCGGGGACATCACGGACGCTTCCTCGGGCTCGGGGACGGCGGCTTGTCGTGGGACCGGCGGGCCCGCTCCGCGTCGGCCTTGGCCTTCTGGGCCGGGGTCTGGCGGTGGGTGCCGCCGCGGGTGGTGGTGACGGCCGCGGGGCGGCCCCGGGCCGGGCGGGAGGGGGCTCGGCCGGCGCTGCGGCGGGCCCGGCGGTCGGCGGTGGTCCTGGTGGTGGTGGCGAGCACGGAGGCCTGGACCGACCAGACCTCGTGGCGGGCCACGTTCAGCAGCATGCCGGTGGCGGCCAGCAGCACCAGCATGCTCGAGCCGCCGAAGGAGACCAGGGGCAGGGGGACCCCGGTGATCGGGAGGACGCCGACCACCGCGCCGATGTTGACCAGGGCCTGGACCACGATCCAGACGGTGATCCCGCCGGCCAGGTAGCGGCCGAACGGGTCGGGGGCACGCTGGGCGATCCGCACCCCGGCGTAGGCGAAGGCGACGAACAGCAGCAGGATCGAGAGGGTGCCGAGCAGCCCCAGCTCCTCACCGATGATGGCGAAGATGAAGTCGGTGTGGGCGTTGGGCACATAGGACCACTTCTGCCGCCCGGCCCCGAGGCCGACCCCGAGGAGGCCGCCGGAGCCGAGGGCCAGGCGGCCCTGGATGAACTGGTAGCCACCGTTCTGGGGGTCGGCGGCGGGGTCCATGAACGACAGGAACCGGGACCGCCGGTAGTCGGCGCTCATGATCAGGCCCATGCCGGCGGTCAGGCCGAGGGCCCCGATCCCGCCCAGCAGCAGCAGCGGGGTCCCGGCCACGAACAGCATCCCGAAGGCGATGGCGCACAGCAGCAGGGTCGTGCCGAGGTCGGGCTCCAGCATCACCAGGGCGGCCAGCAGCATGGTCAGGGGCAGCACCGGCACCAGCAGGTGGCGGACGTCGCCGAGCAGGCGGGCCTTGCGGGTGAGGACGTCGGCCGAGAACAGCAGCAGGGCGAGCTTGGCGAACTCGGCCGGCTGGACGGTGAGCCCGCCCGGCAGGGCGATCCAGCGGGTCGAGCCGTAGGCCGACACCGCCCCCGGGTGGACGAGCACGTAGACCAGGCCGGCGATGGCCACGACCAGCAGCGGCGTGCCCAGCCGGCGCCAGACGCGGTAGTCGATGCGGCTGACCACCAGCATCACCACCACCCCGGCGACCACCCACATGAGCTGGCGCTTGAAGTAGGCGTAGGCGTCGCCCTGCCGGGCCAGGGCGAACACCGAGGAGGCGGACAGCACCATGACCAGCCCCACGACCAGCAGGGCGCAGGCCACGGCGAGCAGCAGCCAGTAGGTGGAGCCGGCTTTGAGCAGCGGCCGCGAGGCCGGGGCGTCACGGACCGCCATCGCGACCGCCTTCGTTGTGGCGGGCGGCCAGGCGGGCCACCGAGGCCTCGAACGCCGCCCCACGCTCGGCGTAGTCGGCGAACTGGTCCTGGCTGGCGCAGGCCGGGGCGAGCAGGACGGTGTCGCCCGGGTCGGCCAGGCCGAACCCGACGGTGACGGCCTCGCCGACCGAGGCCGCCCGCACCACCGGGCCCGGGTAGTCGGCCCGGCCGAGGGCGTCCATCAGCTCCTCGGCCGCCTCCCCGACCAGCACCACCCCGACCAGCCGGCGGGCCGCCCCGGCGACCAGGTCGTCGAAGTCCAGGCCCTTGTTGCGGCCCCCGGCGATCCACACGACCCGGGGGAAGGCGGCGAGGGCGCGGGCGGCGGCGTGGGGGTTGGTGGCCTTGGAGTCGTTGACGAACTGGACCCCGCGGACCTCGCCCACTCCTGCCAGCCGGTGCGCCCCGGCCCGGAAGGCGGCCACCGCCCTGGCCATGCCGGCCGGGTGGGCGCCGAGGGCCATGGCCACCCCGGAGGCGGCGATGGCGTTGGCCAGGTTGTGGCGGCCCGGGAGGCGCAGGGCGGCCGCCCGCCACAGGCCGCCCTCGTGGCCCGGGACCCGGGACAGGGCCACCCCGGCCTCCAGCCCGAGCCCGCCGGGGGCGGCCCGGCCGGTGGTGAACGGCACCGGCATGCCGGGGGCGTCGGCCACGTTGGCCGTGACCACCGGGTCGTCGGCGCCGTACACCGACCAGTCGTCGGGGCCCTGGTTGGCCCAGACCTTGGCCTTGGCGGCGGCGTAGGCGGCCAGGTCGGGGTGCCAGTCCAGGTGGTCGGCGGCGAAGTTGAGCCAGGCCCCGGCGTCCAGGCGCAGGGTCCAGGTGAAGCGGAGCTGGAAGCTGGACAGCTCGACCACCACCGCGTCGGGGGGGTGGCGGTCGAGGACGGCGTCGATCAGGGGCAGCCCGACGTTGCCGGCGGCCACCGCCTGGACGCCGGAGGCGGTCAGCATGGCCGCGGCCAGCTCGGTGGTGGTGGTCTTGCCGTTGGTGCCGGTCACCCCGACCAGCGGCATGGCCGCGACCCGGGCCGCCAGCTCGATCTCGCTCCACACGGGGATCCCGCCGGCCAGGGCGGCCTGGATGAGCGGGTGGGCCTCGGGCAGGCCGGGCGCCACGACCAGCAGGGCGCGGCCGTCCAGGAGCACCGGGCCGGCCGGGCCGAGGTGGGTCTTGACCCCGAAGGCGGCCAGCTCGCCGGTGTCCGGGTCGGGGGCGTCGTCGCAGGCGACCACGTCCGCCCCGGCCTCGGCCAGGTGCCGGGCGGCGGACCGGCCGGAGCGGCCCAGCCCGGCCACCAGCACCGGCAGCCCGGCGAACCACGCCGGCGGGCACCGCACCGGCCAGGTGTCGGGGAATCCGTGGCTACCCACCGGTGCCTCCGGCGGCCAGGAACTCGGCGTAGAACAGCCCCAGCCCGAAGGC
>DATABK010000543.1:0-6279 GCA_036259695.1 Actinomycetes bacterium
AATCAGCACGGCCAGCACCAGAAGCGACAGGGCCGGCCGGGCGGCCCCCCGGGTGCGCTGGCGCATCCTGGTTCTCCTGTTCCGAGGTGTTGGCTCAGGTTACCCTCCTGTCCATGGAACCGACGGCACGGCGGCCAGCCGTCTCGGTTGGCGAGCCGGTGGTGCCCGGCCGGCCCCAGCGGGCCTCCCCGCGCGGGGGCCAGCGCCGCCGACCCTCGGGTGAGGCCCCGCCGCTGCCGCGGACCCTCAACCGCAGCGGCCGCATCTGGCTGGCCGCCGCCGGGGGGATCCTGGTGCTCTGGGCCGGGCTGGTCACCAACCCGGACACGGCCGCCCGGATGCTGGAGCTCGACCACGCGGTCGTGAAGTGGGTCGCCGGGATGCGCACCGGCTGGCTGACCGACGTCATGCAGACGCTCCACGCCCTCGGGTCGCGCTGGACGATGCGGGCGCTGTTCTGGTCGGCGGTGGTCGCCCTGGTCGTCCTGCGCCGCTTCCGCCACCTGTTCGTCCTGCTCGGGGCAACCCTGGCCGTGGCCGCCACCTGTGGCCTGCTCGCCTACACCTTCGTCTGGCCCCGCCCCCTCGGCGTGGAGATCATGGGCGACTGGACCGGGTACGCCAGCCCGTCGCGGCCGGTGGCCGCGCTCACCGCCATCCTCATGGGCCTGCTCTACTCGCTGGCCCCGGCCGGGCGGCTGCGCCAGCTCGGCAAGCCGGCGATCGCCGCCCTGGTCGCCGCCCTGGCCGCCTCCCTGCTGTACCTGGGCGTGAACGGGCTCAGCGACGTGCTCATCGCCGCCGTCATCGGGGTCACCATCCCGCTGGTGGCGTTCCGGATGATCACCCCCGGCGAGGTCTTCCCGGTCACCTACCACCGGGGCAGCTCGGCCCACCTGGACGTCGGCGGCCGCCGCGGCCAGGCCATCCGGCGCGGCCTCGAGGACCAACTGGGGATCCAGGTGGCCGAGGTCAAGCCGTTCGGCCTGTCCGGGTCGGCCGGCTCGACCCCGTTGCGGGTCAAGGTCAAAGGGGAGCCCGAGAGCTGGCTGTTCGCCAAGCTCTACGCCGGCAGCCACCTGCGCTCGGACCGCTGGTACAAGCTCGGCCGGACCCTGCTGTACGGCCGCCTGGAGGACGAGAAGCCGTTCAACACCGTCCGCCGGCTGGTCCAGCAGGAGGACTACGCCCTGCGGCTGATGCACGGGGCCGGGGTCCGCAGCCCCGAGCCGTTCGGGATCGTCGAGATCACCCCCGAGCGCGAGTACCTGGTGGTCACCGAGTTCTTCGACGACGCCAAGGAGCTCGGCGACCTCGAGCAGGTCGACGACCACATCATCGACGACGGCCTGCGGATCATCCGCCGCCTCTGGGACGCCGGCCTGGCCCACCGCGACATCAAGCCGGCCAACCTGCTGGTCCGCCACGGCCGGGTCCACCTGATCGACGTGTTCTTCGCCGAGGTCCGCCCCAGCCCCTGGCGCCAGGCCGTCGACCTGGCCAACATGATGCTCTGCCTGGCCACCCGGTCCAGCGCCGAGCAGGTCTACCGGCGGGCCCGGCTCCAGTTCAACGACGACGAGATCGCCGAGGCCTTCGCCGCCACCAGCGGCATCACCATGCCCTCGCAGCTGCGCAAGACCATGCGCGACCAGGGCCGCGACCTGCACGCCGAGTTCCTGCGGCTGCTGCCGGAATGGCCGCGGCCGATCGCCATCCAGCGCTGGAGCATCCGCCGGGTCGGGCTCATGCTCGGGGTCGTCCTGCTCGCCCTGCTGGCCGTGGCCGCGGTCCTGAGCAGCTTCGGGGCGGCGGGGTTGCTGTGAGGCGCCGGCTGCTGCTCCTGGCCACCGCCTGCCTGCTGCTGACCGGCTGCGCGGTCCGGAGCGGCTCCGGCTTCACCGAGGCCCGCGAGCCGAGCTGCCGCTACCAGGGGCGGGAGGGAACCGCCCTGATGGTGCTGATCGCCCAGGCGGTGCCGACGGCCAGCCAGCTGCCGTGTGTGGAGCTGACGCCGGCCGGCTGGTCGGTCAGCGGCGTGTTCGTGCGCAACGGGCGGGTCCGGTTCGACCTCAACTCCGACCGGGTCGGCCTGCAGGCCGTCAGGGTGGTGCTGCAGCAGTTCTGCACCCTCGGCGAGGTCACCCGGGTGCCCTCCGACCATCCCGGCACCCGCCGCTACCAGGAGGTCATCTCCATCGAGCCCGGCCGGCGCTACCAGGGGGCGGTCCACTACCTGTTCCCGGGCGGCTGCGTCACCTACCGCCTCGACTTCCGCAGCAACGAGCAGGCCCGCCCCCTGGGCGAGGTCACCCTGGCCCTCGGCTTCATCACCCGGGACACCCTGCGCCAGACGATCGCCGAGTTCACCGACGGCAAGGTGCCGCTGGACCCGCCGGAGCCGGCCCAGTGAGGCTGCTGCCGGAAAAGGTCCGGACCCTGCCCCGCCACCCCGGCGACGCTCTGCGGCTGGTGGCCGGGCTGGCCATCCTGCTCGGCTGCACGGCCACCGTCCGCCCCGACCACGTCGGGGTGCTCGAGACCGACCTGTTCCGGCTGGCCAACGACCTGCCCACGGCCCTGTACCCGGCGTTCTGGGTGGTGATGCAGGCCGGCAACGTGCTCGCCGTCGGGGTCGCGTCGGTGGTGGTGGCCGCCACCCGCCGGTTCTGGCTGGCCGCCAACCTGGCCATCACCGGCGTCGGGGTGTGGCTGGCCGCCCGCTGGATCAAGGACGAGGTCGGCCGCGGCCGGCCGGCCCAGCTGCTGGACGACGTCCACATCCGCGGCGGCCAGGACAGCGGCCTGGGGTTCGTGTCCGGGCACGCCGCCGTGGCCGTGGCCATCGCCACCCTGATCGCCCCCTACCTGGGCCGGCGGGCCCGCTGGGTCGCGGTCGCGGTGGCCGCCGCCGTCTGCGTGTCGCGCCTGTACGTCGGTGTCCACCTGCCCCTGGACGTGGTCGGCGGGGCCGCCCTGGGCTGGGCGGCCGGGTCGCTGGTCCACCTCCTGCTCGGCGCCCCCGGAGGTCGGCCGACGCCCGAGCGGGCGGCCAAGGCCCTGGCCGAGCAGGGGCTCGAGGTGACCGAGGTGACGCCCCTGGGCGGCCGCGACGCCCGCCGCTCGGCCCGCTTCGAGGCCGTCGGGCGCGACGGCCAGCGGCTGTTCGCCAAGCTCATCCCCAGGGAGCGGCGCGACGAGGACCTCCTGTACCGGGTCTGGCGGATGCTGGTCCCGCGCCGGGCCGAGCCGGGCCGGCGGGGCAGCGGCCCGCCCCTGGAGCAGGTCGAGCGCGAGGCCTACCTGGGCCTGCTGGCCGGCGCGGCCGGGGTCCGGACCCCGCGGGTGGTCCTGGCCGGCCCCTACGGCAACGGGTCGGGGCTGCTGGTCCAGCAGATGATCCCCGGCCGGTCCCTGGAGGACGCGGGCGCGGCCGACGTCAGCGACGACACCCTGGCCGACGCCTGGCAGGAGGTGGCGACCCTGCATGAGGCCGGCATCGCCCACGGCGACCTGGGCCGCCACAGCGTGGTCGTGGACACCGACGGTTACCCCTGGCTGGTCGACTTCGACCACGCCCGGGCCGCCGCCCCCGAGCGGGCCCGCCAGGCCGACCTGGTCGAGCTGCTGTGCAGCCTGGCCGTCTGCGTCGGCCCGGACCGGGCCGTGGCCGGGGCGGTCAAGGCGTTCGGGCGGGAGCCGCTGGCCGCCGCCCTGGCCGCCACCAACCCGGCCGCCCTCACCCAGACGACCCGCCAGGAGCTGGACGACAACCCCGAGCTCTGGGACCAGCTGGCCCGCCAGGTCGCCGGCCCGGCGGCCGACGGCGACGCCGCGGTCAGGCGTCGATCTTCTGGCCCTTCCCGATGACGACCACGCCGCCGTCGGAGACCACGAACCGCTCCCGGTCCCGGTCGAGGTCGACGCCGATCCTGGCCCCATCGGGGACCTGGACGTTCTTGTCGAGGATGGCGTTGCGCACGACCGCGCCCCGGCCGATGTCGACGTCGTGCATCACCACCGACCCCTCGACGGTGGCCCCGGTGTGGACCTTGACCCCCGGCGACAGGATCGAGCGCCGGACCACCCCGCCCGACACCACCACCCCGGCCGAGACCATCGAGTCCAGCGCGTGCCCGGTGCGGCCGTCGCCGTCCTCCAACACGAACTTGGCCGGGGGCAGCGGCTCGTGCCAGGTCAGGATGGGCCAGCGCCGGTTGTAGAGGTTGAACACCGGGTGGACCGAGATCAGGTCCATGTGGGCGTCGTAGTAGGCGTCCAGGGTCCCGACGTCGCGCCAGTAGCCCCGGTCCCGGTCGGTGCTGCCGGGCACGTCGTTGGCGGCGTAGTCGTAGACCTCGGCCTCGCCCCGCTCGACCAGCATGGGGATGATGTTGCCGCCCAGGTCGTGCTTGGAGTCCTCGTCCTTGGCGTCCACCGACACCGCCTGGATCAGGGTGTCGGTCCGGAACACGTAGTTGCCCATGGACGCGAACACCTGGTCGGGCGCGTCCGGCAGCCCCACCGGGTCGCTCGGCTTCTCCCGGAAGGCGCTGATGGCCCGGCCGTCGGGAGCCGTCTCGATGACCCCGAACTGGTAGGCGTCGCCGATCGGGACCCGGATCCCGGCCACCGTCACCCCGGCCCCCGAGTCGATGTGCTGCTGCACCATCTGCCGCGGGTCCATCCGGTAGACGTGGTCGGCCCCGAACACGATCACGTACTCGGGCCGCTCGTCGTACACCAGGTTGAGGCTCTGGAAGATCGCGTCCGCCGACCCCGCGAACCAGCGCCGCCCCCGCCGCATCTGCGCCGGCACCGGGGTCACGTAGTTCCCCAGCAGCGGCGACAGCCGCCAGGTGGTGGTGACGTGCCGGTCGAGGCTGTGGCTCTTGTACTGGGTCAGCACCGCGATCCGCATGTACCCGCCGTTGACCAGGTTCGACAGCACGAAGTCGACCAGCCGGTAGTCCCCCCCGAACGGCACCGCCGGCTTGGCCCGGTCCACGGTCAGCGGCGCCAGCCGCTTCCCCTCGCCCCCGGCCAGCACCATCGCGAACACATCCGGGTTGGCCATGGTTCCACCTGCTTCCGTCGCACCCAAGAGCCGGACACCGCCCCGCCCCCGACTATAGTCGACGCCGGGTCGCGGGTCAGGCGGCGGGCTGGTCCTGGTCGCCGGTGGTCGGGCCGCCGGTGGTGGAGGCCTTCTGGGCCGAGACCTCGATGCCGGCCTGGTCGAAGGCGACCTTGAGGCGGGCCCGGAGCTCGCGGGCCACGTTCCACTGCTCGAGGGGGCGGGTCTTGGCGACCAGGCGGACGCGGATGCCGTCGGGGCCGAGCTCCTCGACGCCCCACACCTCGGGCTGCTCCAGGATCCTGGGCGCCCAGTGCGGGTCGGCGTACAGGTCGTGGGCGACCCGCTCGATGGTCCGGGTGGCGTCATCCAGGTCGGTCGAGTAGGCGACCTCGACGTCGACCAGGGCCCTGGCCCAGCCCTGGGAGCGGTTGCCGACGCGGCGGATCTCGCCGTTGGGGATGTGCCAGAGGGTGCCGTTGACGTCCCGCAGGCGGGTGGTGCGCAGGCCGACGCCCTCGACGGTGCCGGTGGCCGGGCCGGCGTCGACCACGTCCCCGACCCCGTACTGGTCCTCCATCAGCATGAAGATCCCGGAGATGAAGTCGCGGACCAGGTTCTGGGAGCCGAACCCGACGGCCACCCCGACGATCCCGGCCCCGGCGATCAGGGGGCCGAGGTCGAGGCCGAGGGTGCCGAGCGCCATCAGCCCGGCCAGGGTCCAGATGCCGAAGGAGGCGATGCTCTTGAGCAGGGCCCCGACCGTCTCGGCCCGCTGGACCCGGCGCAGGCTGGGGATCTCGCCGGTGCGGGCCAGCGCGGTGGGGGCGCGCAGGGCGGCCAGGCCGCGGTCGTCGGTCATGGATTCGACCATCCGCCGGATGGCCCGCCGCACCAGCCGGTTCGCCACCCAGGCGGTGACCAGGATCAGGACTGCCGTGGCGGGTTCGATGGCGTGTTTGAGCAGAGGATCACCTTTGTGGGGATGGGAGAGCGGCCGTTCGGACCACCGTAGCGAAGACGCTCCGAGGGCTGTCAACCGTGCAGGTCGATGGCGGGGTCAGCGCCCGGCTTGGCCAGTGCCGTCGAGGTGGTGGCTGGCAGCATCCGCCTCCACCGCGACCTCGCGGACGGCCAGGGGCTCCTCCGGGCTGGTGAGCACGGCCAGGTAGCGGCGGCCGGGCCGCCACCCGCACCTCCCG
>DATABK010000544.1:0-3125 GCA_036259695.1 Actinomycetes bacterium
CCCTTGGCCGCCGGGAGCAGGGCCTGGGCGACCGGGGCGGCGACCCGGTCCAGGGCGGCCACGGCGGCGTCGACCGCGTCCGGCCAGGCGGCCAGGTGGCGGCGGCGGGCCTCGGCCCGCTGGTCGGCCGGGGCGTACTCGCGGTCGTAGCAGGACACGTCCAGGGCGGCCACGTGGTAGAGCGGGTTGGACCGGTGCAGCTCCAGCTCGCCCAGCTCCAGCCGGATCAGCCGTTCGAACGCGGCCAGCTGGGCCTCGTCGTGCGGGTCGTCCTCGGGTCCGGTACCAGGGGGCCCGCCGACCCGCGAGAGGCCGGCGCGCACGCCTTCCGGGGAGAGGTCCTCGATCCTGCCGTCGTACTCATGGCGGCCCACGTACTCGCGGACGGTGCTCGCCGACAGGTCACAGATCGCCCGCAGTCGCTGGTTCATGTCCGCCGAGCCTACGGCGGCCCCGCCCGGATCGCCAGTTCCATTCCCGGCACCGTTCGAGTCGCTCGAGGAGTATGAGAGACTCCGCCGGACCGGTTCACGAGCTTGGGGGGGCACATGGCCGGACGGTTCCGTCCTCGGCGGCGCGGGCTGGTGGCGCTGTCGGCTGCTGCTGGGCTGCTGGCGGTCGGTTGGCTGGCGACCACGCCGTGGCTGGCCGACCACTGGCCGCGGGTCCTGGCGGTGGTGCTGTTCCTGTTCGTGTTCGTGGTCCCGCGCCTGTTCGTGCCCGAGCGGTCGGCGGCCTCGCTGGCCGGGGTCGAGGACCCGGCGGTCCGGGGCCGGCTGGAGGACGACCGGCTCAAGCTCCAGAACGACGTCCGCATCGGGCTGCTCCAGGCCGTCGCCGGGGTGGCCGTGATCGCCGCCGTGGTCGTCACCTGGCAGCAGCTGGAGACCGACCGCCGCCAGCTCCGACAGCAGCTCGAGCTGGCCGGCCAGGAGCAGGCCGGCGAGCGCTTCGCCCGGGCCCTCGACCAGCTGGGCGGCGAGCAGCTGGACGGCCGCCTGGGCGGCATCTACACGCTGGAGCGGATCGCCGCCAGGGCGTCGGCGGCGGCCACGGCGTCCGCCAGCGCCTACCGCCCACCGGCCGAGGGGGACACCGCCTCGCCCGGGTGGTGGGCGTCCCAGGACCGGCTCCAGGTGTTCGAGATCCTGTCGGCCTATGTCCGGACGACCTCCCACCGGCCGCCGATCGGCCCCACCACCTCCGAGTCGCTCCAGGTCCGGCAGCCGGACGTGCAGGCGGCCGTGACCGCGCTGGCCCGCCGGACCGTCCTGGACGGCGACCCGCCGCTCGACCTCAGCGGGTCGGTGCTGCCCGGGGCCCGGCTCGGCTGGGCCCGGCTGGCCGGGGCCGACCTGCGCGGCGCCGACGTCCGCGGGACCAGCCTCCAGTACGCCCGGCTGGCCGGGGCCCACCTGGAGCAGACGCTGCTCTGCGGCACCCAGTTTCAGGGCGCCGACCTGCGCGGGGCCCACCTGGCCGGGGCCAGGTTCAACGCCGACACCCGCTGGCCGGACGGCTTCGACTGGAAGGCCGCCGGGGCCCGGATGGTCGACGCCTGCTAGTCAGGCCAGGCGCGCGGCCAGCAGGCCGGCCGCCCGGTGGGCCAGGGCCATCACCGACAGCATCGGGTTGACGCCGCTGGCCGTGGGGAACAGCGAGGCGTCGGCGACGTACAGGCCGGGCAGCTCGTGGGCCTGGTGGTCGGGGCCGACGGCCGAGGTCGCCGGGTCGCTGCCGATCCGGCAGGAGCCCATCTGGTGGTAGGAGACCAGGGTGGCCCGGCCGCGGCGGAACCCGGCCCGGTTGACCGCCCCCATCCAGTCCCGATGGCTACCGGGGTCGCCGGGGCGGAAGGCGAACCGCTGGCGCTGCAGGCTGAACACCTCCCGGGCCCCGGCGGCGGCCAGCACCTGGCCGGCGGCGAGGACCCCGGCCAGCATGCGGGCGCCGTCGCCGGGGTTGAGGCGCCAGCGGACCCGGGGGCCGCCGTCGCGGTCGAGCAGGACCCGGCCGCCGGGGCCGGTGTCGCGGCACAGCACCCCGACCAGTGACAGGTTGGCCGACCGCTCCATCAGCGCGCGGTGGTCGGCGGCCGACCGCCAGGGCAGGGCGGCCGCGGCCATCCCCGGGTGCACGGGCACGGTCTCGAAGATCGGCCCGTCGGGGCCCAGCCAGTGGCGCGGCTGGGCCGAGTAGCGGGCCTGGAGGGTCCCCTCCCACCAGCGGACCGGCTCGTCGAACACCCCGATGGCGGCCGTGCCCGGGTGCAGGCGCAGGTGGTGGCCGACCTGGCCGCCGAGGCCGGAGCGGAGCAGCAGGGCCGGGGTCTCGATGGCCCCGGCGGCCGCCACCACCGCCCGGGCCCTGACCATCAGCCGGTGCCCGCCGCCGGTGCGGGCCTCCACCCCGGCCGCCCGGCCGCCGGCGACCAGGACCCGGCGGGCGTCGGCCCCGACGACCAGCCGGGCCCCGGCCCCGGCCGCCTCCTCCAGGTAGGTGACCAGGGTCGACTGCTTGGCCCCGGCCCGGCAGCCGAACCCGCACCAGCCGCAGCCGGCGTCCTGAGGGCAGCCGCGGACGTTGCGGGGCAGGGGGCCGGCGTGCCAGCCGAGCCGCTCCAGGCCCCGCTCCAGCAGCCGGTCGCGGGCCCCAGGTCGGCTCTCGGCCTCGGTGACCCCGACCCGGGCCGTGACCGCCGCCAGGGCCGCCTCGACCTCCCCGGACACGAAGGCCTCGACGCCCGAGGTGGCCGCCCACTCGGCCAGGACCGCCGGCGGGGTCGGGAACGAGGTCGAGTAGTTGACCACCGTGCCCCCGCCCAGGGTCGACCCGGCGATGATCCGGCAGCCCAGGTCGTCGGTCGTCAGCGTCATCCCGTACAGGTAGAGGTCGCGGTAGGCGTCGCCCTCCTGGTGGGCGAAGTCCCGCTCGGCCTGGTAGCCGCCCTTCTCGAGCACGACCACGTCCAGGCCGGCCCGGGCCAGCCCGGCCGCGGCCACCCCACCGCCGGCCCCCGACCCGACCACGACCACGTCGCAGGCCAGTTCCTCGTCGCCGCCGGGACGCAGCGGGGCCAGGCGCCGGGGCACGTCGGGGGCCGGGCCGAGTGGCCCCGGGTAGCC
>DATABK010000545.1:0-2842 GCA_036259695.1 Actinomycetes bacterium
CGGGCCGGCCACCCCGGCCGGCGGGGGCGGCGGCGGGTCCGGGGTCCGGCTGGTCGTGCCCGGGCGCTCCCTGCTCCCCGTGCCCGGCCGGGAGGTCCTGGCCAGGCACGCCGGGCAGCGGGTCCGAGGGGTGAACGTCCCGGCCAGGGGCGTCTACGCCGACGAGGGGTTCTGGGTCGGGACCGGCCGCGGCGACCATCTCTGGGTGCGGCTGGTCGGCCAGGGCGAGTCGCCGTTCCGGGTCCGCTCCGGGCAGCGGGCGACCTTCACCGGCCGGCTGGTCCCCAACCCGCCGGGGTTCGCCCGGCAGATGGGCATGGTGGCGACCGAGGGGGCGGCCCTGGTCGAGCGCCAGGGCCACCACATCGAGGTCGCCTACGCCGACATCACCATGGAGCCGTGACCGGCCGCGGGTGACCGGGCCGGGCTAGAGCTCGGGCGACCCGCCGGCGTCGACCTTGGGGACGTCGGGGGGCGAGGATCCGTCCTCGAGGGCGACGACCTTGCTGAGGGCCTCGGCCTCGTTCTCGAGGAGGAACTGGCGGGCCGCGGTCCGGGCCTGCCCCTCGTCGTCGGCGTCGACCTCGACGTTCCAGGTCACCCGATAGCGCATCGCTGCCTCCGGAGTCGTCGGGAGCGTCCGACCGGGCCGGCCGGCGCCTGTCACGGACCGCCATGTTCCACGTGGAACACTGGGGCAAACCAAGCCGACCGGCTAGAGCGGGCTCGCCTCGGTGGTCGGCTCGGCCCGGAGCCGCCCGGCGGCATCCATGGCGACGAGCCCGACCAGCAGCAGGTCGAGCGCCACCAGCAGCCCGACTGGGACCCCGAGCGGCCAGACCAGCCCGATGACGAGGGCCAGGGCGGCGCCGCCGAGCCGTAGCCAGGGGACCCGGCCGGTGCTCTGGCGGACGGCCAGCCCGACGACCACGGTGGCGAGCAGGTAGAGCGCCGTCCCGGCCCCGAGGGCGACCGCGGTCGACCGCTCCAGCTGCCCGCCGGCCGCCTCGACGACGGCGTACTCGACGCCCACGGCCACCGAGACCAGCCCGGCCAGCAGCGGCAGGTGGGCGTAGTTCCAGACCAGCCCCTGGAGCACGCTGCGGATGGCTCCGTCGTCGATGCGGTCGAAGTACAGCCACCACAGGCAGGCCACGGCCACGAAGCCGCCCAGCGCGGCGGCCACCGTCTGGGCCGTCCAGTCGACGTCGGCGGCGCCCTGGGCGACCGAGATCACCGACTCTCCGAGCACGATGAGGGTGAACAGCCCGAACCGCTCGACCAGATGGGTGGCGTGGATTGGGGCCTTGGCGATCTGGTGGCGGCCGACCCAGGGGGCGGACAGCTCGATGACCAGCGCCAGCGCCCAGAGCACGTACCGCGCCGGGTCGGGCACGAACACCGAGACCAGCCAGAGCGCCGCCCCGATCGAGAACGCGGTCAGGTACAGGTTGAGCAGCGGCCGGGCGGCGGCCGCATGGCGCCGGGCCCGCGCGTTGAGCAGGAGCACGATGCCGCGGACGGCCACGAAGGACAGGGCGAACCGGGCGGCGCCGCCGTGCAGGGCGTCGTGGACGCTGAGGGCCATGGCGATGACGGCCAGCATCCCGGCCAGGACCAGGGCCCGGTGCAGCAGGTCGTCGGTGTCGAACCGGTCGGCGTAGACGGTGTAGCCGACCCAGGCCCACCATACGGCCACGAACAGGCCGGCCGTGCCCAGGAAGTCGCCGAGCGTGCGGTAGTCCTCCAGGGTGTGGACGACCTCGGCGATCGAGATGACGAACACGAGGTCGAAGAACAGCTCGAGCCAGGTCGCGTGCCGCTCGCCCTGGTCCTCCAGGGTCCGCAGCTGGGGCGGGCGCAGCCACGGCCGCCGGGTGGTCGTCGCCATCGAACCTCCGCTTACATGATTACCTGATCGCTTGCCGCAGCGAACACCCGCCGCCGGCCCGGCATTCCCGCCCGGCCGGCCCGGATCGGCGGTCCGGGACGGGTGTAGCGTCCTTGCCAGGTCCCGGACCGGCCCCGGGACCACCGACCAGCCCGAGGAAGGGAGGCCGCTGGTGGGCGTCGAGCCGATGTGGGCGCCATCGCCGGAGCGGGTCGAGCGCGCGAACATCACCCGCTACCTGCACTGGCTGCGCGACCGGCGAGGACTGCGGTTCGCATCCTACGACGAGCTGTGGCGCTGGTCGGTGGACGACCTGGACGGGTTCTGGGCCTCGATCTGGGAGTTCTTCGAGGTCGGAGGGCCGGCGCCGAGCCCGGCGCTGGCCGAGCGGAGGATGCCGGGGGCGCGCTGGTTCCCGGGGGCGACCCTCAACCATGCCGAGCTGTCGCTGCGCCGCCGCGACGACCACCCGGCGCTGCTGTTCGGCAACGAGGCCGGCGAGCTGGGCACCCTCAGCTACGCCGAGCTGGCCCGGCGGGTGGCGGCGGCCGCGGCCGGGCTGCGCGGGCTCGGGGTCGCCAAGGGCGACCGGGTGGTCGCCTACCTGCCCAACGTGCCCGAGACGGTGATCGCCATGCTGGCCACGGCCAGCATCGGGGCCATCTGGTCGAGCTGCGCCCCGGAGTTCGGCGTCTCCAGCGTGGTCGACCGCTTCGCCCAGATCGAGCCCAAGGTGCTGGTCGCGGTGGACGGCTACCGCTACAACGGCAGCTGGCACGACCGGCGCGACGCCCTGGCCGAGATCCGCCGGCGGCTCCCCACCCTGGAGGCCACTGTCCTGGTCGGCGCCACCGGCCGGGAGGGCCCGCGCGGCCAGGCGGGCCAGGCGGGCCAAGGCACCGGAGGGGCGGCAGCCACCGGCAACCACACCGTCGCCTGGGACCGGCTGCT